>CAZHQZ010000050.1:0-9663 GCA_964534675.1 uncultured Pseudomonadales bacterium
AATTGGATCGCTGTCACGAAGCGCTGGCGCGTGCGCGCGAAGGAAAAAATGTGGCGCTGGTTTCATCCGGTGACAGCGGCGTGTACGGCATGGCGGGCCCCACTTACGAAGTGTTGTTAGAAAGTGGATGGAAACCTGGCGACGGCGTAGAAGTGGAAGTGGTGCCGGGCAGCTCGGCGATCAACAGTTGTGCCGCATTGGTTGGCGCGCCGCTGACACACGATGCCTGCACCATTTCTTTGTCAGATTTATTAACACCGTGGCCCACGATCATGCGCCGCATCGAAGCAGCCGCGCGCGCGGATTTTGTTATCGCACTGTACAACCCGAAAAGCGGCAGACGCACGCAACAAATTGTGGAAGCACAGCGCATTTTGTTGCAGTACCGCAAACCAGAAACACCGGTGGCTTTGGTGAAATCGGCTTATCGCCGCCGCCAAAATATTGAATTCAGCACGCTGGAAAAAATGGCGGAAGCCGATATCGGCATGCTCACCACGGTGTTGATCGGCAACAGCAATACCTTTGTGCGCGAAGGTTTAATGGTGACGCCGCGCGGCTACGCCAATAAATACACCACGGCCATCGGCAGCGATGCTGTGCATGCAGGTGAACAATCCGGTCGCTCGCTAAAAATGGGTTTGGTGGGATGGAAGGCTTGCGCGCGCCAGTGGTTGCGCGACAACCCGCAAAAAAATCTGCGCGATGCCGCCCTGCATTTTGATATGCCGATGGGTGAATTACTCTCAGCGGTTGCCATGCGCTATGACGATGAAGCTGAATGTTCGTGGCGCAGTCTGCGCATTGCGCGCACAGAAGATATGAAAGTTTTAGAACTCGCCGCCAGTTGGGGAAAATTGCGTGGCGTGGTGCGACAGGAAGGTGGCGCGATTGCAGAATTGTTGTTTAGCCAACCCAGTTTTTCACAAAAAGGTGAATGGTTAAATTTAATTACCGACACTTTCCATTTGCATCTGCATTGGGGAAAAGTGACCGAACTGTGGCTAGCTGCCAAAGACAATAAAATTCACGGCTTGTATTGCGTCGACAACAAAGGCCAATTGCTGTGTTCATTGCTCGCCTGCGACAGCGTTGATTTTTCGCCAGAGCAATTGGCAACACAACTGACACTGGACAGCCTTGTTGTGGAAGATGAAGACACAGACAGCGCAAACGACAGCGAATAAACTGAGCGGATTTTATGAGTGAATTGATAGCCAGCGAAAAACCGTCGATGAGCGCCTACCACCGGCACATAGTGGTTTGCACTGGGCCGCGCTGCACGCAGGGTGAATCGCAAACCCTGTTCGACAGCCTCGGCGAAAAATTCAAAGCCGCAGGCATCGACAAAGGTGCTTTGCGCGTTAAACGCACACGCGCCTCCTGTTTCGCCACGTGCAAAGGTGGCCCGCTGATGGCCGTGCAGCCAGACGGCGTGTGGTACTACAATGTCACCGACGCCAATATGGATCGCATTATTCGCGAACATTTTGTTGGCGGCACACCTGTCGAAGAACTGATTTATCACCGCTCCGGTTGCGATACATGAACGAAACACACTCCTCTTTCGGCAAAGTTTGGTTAGTCGGCGCAGGCCCCGGCGACCCTGATTTGCTGACGGTTAAAGCGCTGCGCTTGCTGCAAACTTGCGATGTGGTGATTTACGATCGTCTCGTTTCGCCGGCAATCATGGCGCTGATGCCGGAATCTTTGCGAAAAATTTATGTCGGCAAAGCGCGCAGCGAACACGCGGTGCCACAAGACAATATCAATCAACTGTTGGTGGATGAAGCGCGCGCCGGTCACAAGGTGTTGCGCTTGAAAGGTGGCGATCCATTTATTTTTGGGCGCGGTGGTGAAGAAATTGAAGAACTCGCCGCAGCCAATATTCCATTTGAAGTGGTGCCGGGTATTACCGCAGCCAGCGGTTGCTCGGCTTACGCGGGCATTCCACTCACGCACCGCGATTATGCGCAATCGGTGCGTTTTATCACCGGCCATTTGAAAAACGATGAAGTGAATTTGCGTTGGCCCGAATTGATGGATCCCACGCAAACGCTAGTTTTTTATATGGGCTTGGTCGGTTTACAAGCGATTTGCGAGCAATTGATACAGCACGGGCGCGACCCACAAACACCGGTGGCACTGATTGAAAAAGGCACCACACCGCAGCAGCGCGTGGTGATTGCCACACTCGCAACGATTAACGAGCGCGTGCATGCAGAGCAAGTCGCCGCGCCTACGCTCACCATCATCGGCGATGTAGTCAAACTGCACGACAAACTGAAATGGCGTTAAGTTTTTTTGCGCCACTGCTGGCCTTGCTGCTCGATAAAATTTTGGGTGAACCTAAACGCTGGCATCCGTTGGCTGCATTTGGTCAGTACGCCACACGCGCAGAACATTTTTTTTACGGCAACGGCGAATGTTCATTTGTTAAACGCCAGTGGCGCGGTTTTATAGCGGTGATGGTTTTGATGATTCCTGTAACACTGGCGGCATGGATGCTCAGCGCGCTGCCGGTGGTCGGCGGTATTTTTTCTGTCGTCATCCTGTACGGTTGCTTGGGTTTGCAAAGTCTGCACGAACACGCGCGCGCCGTGGCTGCACCTTTATTGGCAGGTGATCCCGCCACAGCGCGACAGGCGGTGGCGATGATCGTTAGCCGCGATACGCAGACTATGAACGAAACACAGATCACGCGCGCGACTATCGAATCCGTATTAGAAAACGGCAATGACGCGGTATTCGCCACCTTGTTTTGGTTTTTTATTTTCGGCGCACCCGGTGCGGTGTTGTTGCGTGCAGCCAATACGCTGGACGCGATGTGGGGCTATAAAACCGCACACTATTTGCACTTTGGCCGTTTTGCAGCCAAGTTTGATGATGTATTAAATTGGCTGCCCGCGCGCTTAACCGCACTCAGTTTTTCTCTGCTCGGCAACACCCAGCGCGCATGGCATTGCTGGCGTGCACAAGCGTCGCTGTGTGAAAGCCCCAATGGCGGCGTGGTGATGACAACCGGCGCGGGCGCTCTACAAATCACTCTCGGCGGCGCGGCGGTTTATCACGGTGTCATCAAAGAAAAAATCATCATGGGCGAAGGAAAAACACCGACAGCTTTCGATATAGAACGCGCCCTGCGTTTGGTGCGACACAGCGCATGGCTGTGGGTTTTTCTCTACGCTATTTTTTATTCGTTTTATGCTTGAACACGGCGGCAAACTGCGCGCAGCAGCACAGCAATACCATATCCCCTTGGAAGATTGGCTGGATTTATCCGCCGCACTCAATCCATCACCCTATCCAGTGGGAAAAATTCATTACTCCACTTGGCAGCGCTTGCCGGAAGATGATGATGCCTTACCGGTGATTGCGGCGCGTTACTACGGCGCTGAGTTATTGCTGCCAGTAGCCGGTTCGCAGGCGGCGATACAAACCTTGCCTTTTTTATTTACTACACCGCAGCGCGTCGGCGTTTTAGCAACCACCTATAACGAACACGCGCACGCTTGGCAGCGCGCCGGTCACACGGTTGTTGCGCTGGATGAAACGGCTATTGATTCAAATATCAACACGCTTGATATTTTATTGTTAGTTAATCCCAATAACCCCACCGGCACGGTTTTTTCGCGCGCGCAGTTATTGCAATGGCATGCACAACTCATCGCAAAAAGTGGCGCACTGATTGTCGATGAAGCATTTATCGACTGCGATTCACAACACAGTTTGGTTGCTGATGCACAGCAAACAGGTTTGATCGTGCTGCGTTCGCTGGGAAAATTTTTTGGCTTGGCCGGTGCGCGTGTGGGTTTTGTGTTTGCCGAAACAAAAATACTGGCAGCACTGCGCGAAACACTGGGGCCGTGGCCTATCAGTCATCCTTCGCGTATCGCTGCGCAGCGCGCACTGAGCGACAGCGCATGGCAACAACAGCAGCGCGAAATACTGCCACGGCAATCCGCGCGCTTGGCGCAGTTGCTCGCTGAGCACGGCCTTGCGCCCACAGGTGGCTGCGCCCTGTTTCAATGGATGCAAACGCCTGCCGCCGCCGCTATCCATCACCATCTGGCCACACAGGGCATCCTCACCCGTTTGTATACAACACCTGCGAGTTTGCGGTTTGGTCTGCCCACTACCGAGGCGGAGTGGCACAGATTGACTGAGATTCTCAAAACTCTTCATCCAAGAGAAAGCAACTAGCCCTCTTACTGCTGAAGTTCTCGAACTTCGTTAATAAAATCTGACAGAGACAGCAGGCACTCCTGCTGACTTTTAGTATATGTGCTATGTATGGCGGCTGGAACTACCAATTGTAGGTTGGACGCATTCATTTCGGTCGTTTGCTGCTCACTGATTGCCGCCTCCAATGTAACTAGATGTTTTGTCTTTATCCTATTGCCTTCAGAAAGCACTTGCCGCCATCTATCTTTGCAAGTTGTTTTAGCACCGAGCAACCGCAGCGATGCTGTTGGATAGCATAGATTCTTATATTCAGCAAAACTAGGAAATAAAAAATCCGGCTTGCTTTTATTTTCAGTAACATTGTTCCCACTACCCTTTTCAAAACGAAGCCCATTTTCACTAAACACAAATGCAAGATGACTCTCAAAAGCATACCCAGCTCTAGATTTTCTTCTGTTATGCACACTCAACGAGTAAGAAATAAATGCATCAACATCATCGCCCTGTTCACCAAAGCCCTGTATTAGGCGATCCTTAACCCTATGCCGCTCTAACAATCGGAATAATCTTTCTTCATGCGCCATCCATTTTATAACAGCATCGTCTGGTGATATTTTTGGATCAACATTCTCTTCAAGAGTTTCTCGTGAAAACATGGAAAAATCCGCAGTTGATGGAAAATTTACGCCATTAAAGCGTGCAAGAATTCGATCAAGCCAAATATCGTCACCAACAGGATCACTAGAAAAAGCAAGACCAATATCCTCCAATACAAGCCGAAGTGGCAGCACTAGACTAGTAGTATTTAAGGCAGCCGCTTGAAACCTGTCCGTTACGCTTTCAACTCCAAAAATTACCCTTAACTGGAATTCAGTAGTGCTGCCTGCCGGCGCAAAAACTAGCAGCAGAGAACCATTACGCAACTTGCCAATCAAAAAGAAGTCCCCTTCTGAAAGCATGTTCGTGACATCATTCGATTTGTAATACAGACGATACTCCGGCGCACGCATTGCATGACGACTGTCATACCAAGACACATAGTCTTCGCAGACAATCGGCACATCTAACTCATCCCGCACAAAAACCATGCGCGCCTTGAACGAGATAACTGATCCTTTTTCCGGGCGCCCCAGAAAATCACCAAATCCAGCCTTTACTAATCCGCCAATCTCATGTTGGTTGGATTTTTCAGGGCGAGCATCAACAGCACTTAGGTACTTTGCAGAAGCCCCTTCAAAATAATCACTGATCTTTTCATCGAACATCGGAATTATCTTCGCTGTACATTACGAACATAGAAAGCGTATTTTGGTTTCTTTTATTAACAAACCCCATGTCTTCTTGGGGTTTTTTTGACTGACTCATCCAATATAAAAGGCTTCATAATACGAGCCACCTCAGCAAAAACCAACATCACTACAGAGTTTCCAAACTGTTTATATGCCCGTGTATCCGATACAGGAATTCGATATGTATCAGGAAAACCCATGAGCCTAGCGCACTCACGCGGCGTCAGTCGTCGAGGGTTTCCTCTCCCTCGTTTAATGAGAATTTCCGATCCATCCTTGTAATATCTTGCCGAAAGTGTCCTCGCTACATCGCCTTTTCCAACCAAGCCATAACCAAACCCATTACCTTTAGCTTGATGCTTTTCCTTATAGAGCTTCAAGTAATTCCACAACTTGTCTGATAGCACATATTTTCCATCAACTTTGTTTTTTTCGTGGTTAAAAAAACGATTGCCATCCCAATCCAACACTGGCTCTTTTCCATCATCTCTATGCAAAATATTGTCTAAGCAGTGTTTGTCTTTAGGCGGGAGAACCAAATCATCCCAAGAAAATTCCTGTGGCTCGCTAAATCCAACGATCACAATTCTCTCTCTATGCTGTGGTACAAAATGCTGCCCATCGATCACGCGCACATAAATTGAGTACCCCAACTCGTCAACCAATGTTTGTCTAATTGTTTCAAATGTTCTCCCTTTGTCATGCGATAACAAATTTTTTACATTCTCAAGAAGAAATGCCTTAGGTCTTTTTTTGTCAATAATGCGCGCGACATCAAAAAATAGCGTCCCTTGTGTTTTGTCAGCAAAACCATGCTTACGACCAAGTGAGTTTTTCTTAGAAACGCCCGCTATGGAAAAAGGTTGGCAGGGAAATCCTGCCAACAACACATCGTGATCAGGAACGTTCGATGCATCTATTTGTGTAATGTCGCCATTTAATTCATGGCCGCCTACAAAATTAGCCATGTAAGTTCGCTGAGCGTAATTGTCCCATTCACTGGTGAACACGCACTCACCGCCGATGCTTTCAAAAGCCATTCGCAGACCACCAATCCCTGCAAATAAATCAATAAAGGTAAATTCTCCTCTTTTTTTTTGCTGTGGGCATGGCAAAAGCAATTTTAACTGTGCGGCAAGATACGGCTTCGGCTCGCTCTCTCTTAACATCCAGCGACGAACCGTACCGACATCAACTCCTAGCACCTCAGCAAGATCCTTGCGGCTATACATATGCAATGACTCTTGCAACAACGCGTACACAGCTTCCTTGGTCATACCAATATCTCTGGGAATTTTTTGTGCATTCTGCAACAAAATGAATATATGTACAAATAAACAGTATTCTTTTATTGCGGCACTGTCAGCCTGCTCACAAAGAGCCACTAAATACGATTGCCTAACCCACTCAACCCCGCTACAGTGCGCGCGCTGTTACAGGTTCCGGCGATCTTTCTGGTCGCTGGTGAAATGGGAAGTTGGTGCCATCGCTTGCGATCATCCCAACGCTGCCCCCGCAACGGTAAACAGGTAATCGTCAGCAATACGCCACTGTGCATGCATGGGAAGGCGCTGACGCGGTTGATCTTCAACCACCTGTGAGCCCGGAGACCGACCTGCGACATCAGGGAATCAGATTCCCGTTAGCTACGATGAGCGGAGGGCTTCATCCGGCTGGTGTGCAGGATGCCTCACCTGTTCCGTATCCCTCCTCAAACGCATTTCCTAATTCACAATGCATTGAGGTTCACATGAAAAATTTTTATTCCCTGAAAAAAACGCTGCCTATCGCCTTGGCGGCTGCGCTCACGCAAGCCGCGCTGGCTGATGACAACAGCGCAAACACCACCGCCGATAGCACGCTGGACACCGTGCTGGTCACGGCCACGCGCACCGAAGAAACCACGGCCAAAACACTCGCGCCTGCCACGGTGTACACCAAAGAAGACATCGAACAATTTCAAGCCAACAGCGTGCCGGAATTGTTGCAGCGCATCCCCAGTGTCAGCTTTAGCAATGCCGGTGGTCCCGGCTCGGTCAGCAGTATGTATTTGCGTGGCACCAATCCCAGCCACACTTTATTTTTGATCGACGGGCAGCGCATCAACAGCGCAATGTCTGGCAGCAATCCGTTGGAATCTTTGGATATTAATCAAATTGAACGCATTGAAATTGTGCGCGGTCCGCGCTCCAGTTTGTACGGTGCGGATGCTATCGGCGGCGTGATTCAAATTTTCACCAAGCAGGGCGGTGAAGACGGCGTGCATCCCAGAGTTTCTTACGGCTTTGGCAAAAATGGCACACAACAAACCACGATGAGTGTGAACGCGGCGAAAGACGGTTTTCGCGGCAGCGCTTCCGCGTCGTACTACGACACCAACGGCATCGACAGTTTAATTGATGATAGCGACACCAATTTTGATCGCGACGCCTATCGCAATACGAGCACTAGCGCGTCTATCGGTTACCGCTTTGATAACGGCACTGATCTTTCACTGTCGCACTACAAATCCAACAGCGAAAATGAATACGACAATGGTTTTCTGCCCTCCGCGCAGCCTTACACACGCTCCGGTTTAGAGACCACCAGTTTTAAATGGGAGCAGCCCGTCATCAGCGAGTTGTGGAAAAGCACGGTGCAGTTGGGCGAAACAAAAAACAATTCCGAAGATTTTGATGATCTCAACAAAAGCACTTTCGGTAAATTCAATACGCGCCGTGAATCCGCCAGTTGGCAAAATGATTTTATGTTCCAAACGGGTGCGGTGAGCCATGTGTTGACGGGCGGCGTGGATTACTACAACGACGAAATCATCAGCACCTCAATACTCACCGATGCCAATGGCAAACAAGTAAAAGAGCGCGACAACCTCGGTACTTTTGTGCAAGAACAAATGGATGTCGGCAAGCATCAGTTAGTGCTCGGTTTGCGCAATGATGACAACGAGCAATATCACAACAACGCCACCGGCAATGCCAGTTACGGTTACGCGCTGCGCGACGATTTACGCGTAGTTGCTTCGTACGGCACCGCGTTCAAAGCACCGACGTTCAACGATTTGTTCTGGCCTATCACACCGTGGTCTGCAGGCAACCCCAATTTGAAACCCGAAAAATCAGTCAACTATGAAATCGGTTTAAAAGGCACGCCCGCTTTCGGCACTTGGGCGGTGAATGTGTTTGAAAACAATGTCGATGATTTGATTGAGTGGGCAGAAGTGCCGCCCGGCTCGTGGTTTTATACACCGAGCAATGTGGACAAAGCCGAAATACAAGGCGTGGAGTTTGAATTGACCACCGCGATTCAAGAGTGGAACGTCGCTTTCAACACCAGCTACATTGATGCGCGCTACGACGGCAAAGGTGTCGATCACGACAATTTATTAATCAATCGCCCGCGCCAAAGCATGAACCTCGACATCAGCCGCAATTTTGGTGCTTATGAATTTGGCACCGAGTTGATCGCGCAATCCAAACGCTACAGCGATCGCAGCAACACTATCGACGAAGGCGGCTACGGTTTGGTGAATCTGCGCGCCGCCTACAACATCAGCAAAGAAGTGAAATTGCAGTTAAAACTGACCAATGTGTTGGATAAACAATATCAACTCAATGATCGCTACAACACCGAAGGCTTCGGTTACATGGCGACAATTGTGTATACACCTGAGCTGTAATTTTTCGTAACCGCTACTGCCCCGCGCCTGCGGTATTGTCCAGTAGGCTGCGCGTGGCACGTTCAACAAACGCGGCCAAAGTGGTCGCCATTTGCGCCGTTTCTGTCGGATTATTTATCGGTTCGGCATGCGCATTTTGTGCCGCGTCATAGCGGTACAGCGTCGCGGGTGCATTCGGACGCTTCACCACAATGCGGTCATCGCGCAAGAAACCGACAATTTCATCATTGCCCGATGGTTTGATTAATGCAAAGCCTGAATCTTTCACCGACAACACGTCGCGCCCCCAACACTGGTGCGTAAATGAATTGCCCAGCAAGCCCATGATCGTCGGCGCAATATCATTTTGCGTGGCCACGCGATCGGTGGTTGCGCCGTAAATTTCTCGCACTTTTGGCCCAACAATCAACAGCGGCACGCGAAAGCGCAGCAAATCAATGTCAGTCACTTGGTTGTCTGTGCTAAAACCGTGATCGCCCACCAAAACAAAAATAGTATTTTTATACCAAGGTT
>CAZHQZ010000051.1:0-9598 GCA_964534675.1 uncultured Pseudomonadales bacterium
TTGTTATAGTTTTGCGATCCACCTTGCTGCTGCTGCGGACGATTCACGGGAATAACATCCAGCTCTACACGGCGATTCGCTTGGCGACCTGATTCCGTCGCATTGCTGTCTATTGGATAGCGCGCGCCAAAACCACTCACCTGAAACCGCGCCGCCGACACACCTTGCGACTCTAAGTAACGTGCAACGCTGCTGGCGCGCTGTTCGCTGAGCATCTGGTTGCGCATGGCATCGCCAGTGGAATCGGTGTAGCCGCTGATGCGCACATTGCTGTCGGGAAATTCGCGCAGCGAGCCGCTGACTGCGTTGAGTGTTTGATAAAAATCCGGCTGAATATCGGCGCTGCCTGTGCGGAAGGTCACGTTGCCGGGCATGATTAGTTTGATGTTGTCGCCGTTGCGCTGCACATCAACACCCGTGCCCGCCAACTGCTGACGCAGTTTTTCTTCCTGCTTGTCTTGATAGTAGCCGTAGCCGCCGCCAGCCATGCCACCGACGGCTGCGCCGATCATGGCACCCTTGCCGCGATTATTGTGGCTCACCGCCGCGCCGAGCACCGCGCCCGCCAGAGCGCCGATGCCGGCATCTTTTGCTGTGTGACTGGTTCTGCTTTCCCCCGTATAAGGGTCTGTGGTTTGGCAACCCACCAAGCTAACCAAGAGCAACGCTGGAATCAGTTTACGGAACATTTTTTCCTCCTACTCATTGCGAGAGTAAACAGTCAGAGGCAAAAAGTATGCGCGGCTAAACGCGGCGCTGCAATCGGTACAAACGCTTTTCTTCTAATAATTTTTGCAAGTAGCTGCAATTTTTTTCCAGTCCCAACATGTACAGATTTTCACCGTCAAAAAATTGTTCTGCGTAGCGATAAACAGCGCCGAACAATTTGTTCAAACGGCTGTCTACTGTCATCCGCATAAACTCCGGCGTCTGGTTCAACAAATCCGCTGGGGATTCAAACGGCTGCCCATCAACGCTTTTAGGTGCCGGCACGTTGCCGATGCGAAACTCGTTGTAGAGGCTGTCGCGGCAGCGCTCTAAATACGCGCGATCCGACATCTGCGCGATCAAATCCCCTGTGCCTAACAAACAGCCGAGCATGTGGTCGCGCACGTCTTTCATGCGCACAGTTTTTTCGTAGCCGGTGTAGTGCAATAGCTGGCGCATACGAGGAACCCAACTCTCTTTGCCCACACTGGGGAGATAGCGCGCTAAAAAATGCGTGCCGCGTGTGACATGCGTTTTGGTGTACTCCGCACCGTGTTTGTGGCGCGTATCTTTAACGTGGCGCAAATAGCCAATGTCGTGAAATAGCGCGGCAATAATGCCCATCTGCACGCGCTCCACGCCCAATACATCGGCAGTACCAGTGTGTGCGCGCTCATAGCCAATCAACAAACGCGTTACTGCCAAGGTGACATCCAAAATATGGCGCAGATCGTGATAATCGGTATCGCAGGCGTGATAGTCCTGCGCTTCCCCGCGGTACAAACGCGCCACATCCGTAAATGCTGTTTCGATGATTAAAAAGTCGGCGGTGGGAAAATGCGAGACAAACGCGGCGCGCACAGCAGCACAGACATCCACTGGATTATCAATACAAACTGTATGGCTAATATCGTAACTAGCCTGAGTACTGGCTACTTTCGATCCCATCTGCATAGTTCTCTTATCCATTGAGTACGCCGCATTGCTGTGCCGTTATTGGTGGCTCTGATTATAGTCAGAGCCTTTCTTCATCCAGTGATGATTTTTACCATTTTGCAGAGCCGTTAACAATTTATCTTTTACAGCGGGACTCCGATACGCTGCGCCACCTGCTCATAGGCTTCAATGACATTGCCGAGGTCTTGGCGGAAGCGGTCTTTGTCCATTTTTTCCCCAGTAGTCTTGTCCCACAGGCGGCAACCGTCAGGGCTAAACTCGTCGCCCAGCGTCAACTCGCCGTTGAACAGACCAAACTCCAACTTGCTGTCCACCAGCACCATATCGCCAGCTAAAAAAATCTCCTTGAGAATCTGATTGACGCGCAAGGTCATCGCTTTCATCGCCTCCACTTGTTCACGCGTTGCCCACGCAAACGTTTCAATGTGCGATTCGTTAATCATTGGATCGCCTAGCGCATCATTTTTCAAAAAAAACTCAAACGTGGGCGGACTCAATTCCTCACCTTCCTTGATACCCAAACGGCGACACATGCTGCCTGCCGCACGATTGCGCACCACGCACTCCACCGGCAGCATGGTGAGTTTTTTCACCACGCATTCTTGATCGCTCAACAAACCTTCGAAGTGCGTAGGAATTCCCGCCGCCTGCAATTTTTGCATGATGAAGGCGTTGAACTTGTTGTTCACCATGCCTTTGCGATCTAACTGCGCCAGTTTTTTCCCATCAAAAGCGGATGTGTCGTTGCGAAAAAATAAAATCAATCGATCGGAATCGTTGGTCGCATAAACGGTTTTGGCTTTGCCTTTATACAACTCTTCTTTTCTTTCAATACTCATGCGACATCTCTCGAAGTGTGATCGCTTACGTTATTTACTGACTGACCAATAGCGAGCCAATCAAACCCATTCTCCTGACAAGCGAACAAGATATTGCGTATACCTTGCAAGGCTTTTTCCATACTTTCCTGCACGCGCTCTAGCGAATTATTTTTTTCGCTCAAATGCGCAATCACCAAATGCTGTAAGCGCGTTGTATCTATTTCTTCCAACAAACTGGCCGCTTGATGGTTGCTCAAATGCCCAAAACGCCCGCCCACACGCAACTTTAACGAGGGCGGATACTCACTGCGCGCCAACATATCCACACAGTGATTGCTTTCCAGCAGCAACGCATCGCAGGCGCTGTAATGCTGTTTGACAAACGGCGTGATAGCACCGATGTCGGTCAACAAACCCAGGCAGCGATTTTGCCAGTGAAAAACAAATTGCACCGGCTCGGCTGCATCGTGCGGCACAGCGACAGGCTGTACGCGCACCTCACCCACTGCAAACGGTGCATGGCTATCAATAATTACTGCGCGTTCAACACTTGCCAAGGCTTTAGAGCGCGCCGTCCCCGCTGTCATATACACCGGCAACTGGTAGCGGTTGGCTAACACACGCACGCCGCTGCAATGATCGCCGTGTTCGTGCGTCACCAGCACCGCACTCAACTGCTGCGGCTCCACCTCCAATTTCGCCAAACGCGCCACGGTTTCTTTCAACGCGAAACCACAATCCACCAGCAGCAAACTGTCGCCCGCTTGCACCAACGTGCCATTGCCGCGACTACCGCTGCCGATAGAGGCGAAACGCATCAGAGCAGGTGATCCCAAATATGGCGCAGCACGGTGTCCGCATCAGCAGCAGACAGTGGCTCACCTTCACCATTGCGCACGGTCACCTGCATCTGCTCGTCACTCAAACGCTGCAACTGCACACGGTAATTCACCACGGTTTTTTCATCATCATCATCGCCAGACGCTGACGACACCGCCACAGACCACTGCCCTTGTTCGCGGTTGGCACTGTCAACGCGGTAGCCATCGCTGTTCAACGCGCCACTGACCGAAGCCCAAGCGCGTGCGCGATCCACTTGCATCAACAACGCCGGTTCCGGCGCTTGCACCAAGCTGACACGCGGCGCTTTATTGGCAATGCCCTGCGCCAACATGGATGCCTGCGAACCGGTATGGCTGGCGAGGTAGTTGGCCAGCTCTTTAATCATCCACGCTTCGCGATCAGGGTCTGCTGATTGCGTCGGCCATGAGGAATATTCGCGGGTTGCTGAAGCGGGCGCGCTCATGTGCAGCACTTGAATTTCGGTGGAGCGCGGACTCAGACCATTTTCCAGTTGTATGCGATAACGGTCTTCGGCACCGGCCGTTTGTGCCGCCACCCACACTGTTTCCAACGTGCCAGATGCCGGATTCTGGTCAGCCACTGACATGCCCTGCGCAGACAAAAAATCGCGCACGCCTGGCCACACTTCTGCCGGTGGTCGACTGATGTCTATCCAACGATGTTCGCCCAATTTTTGAATTTTGATTTGATCGGCGCGTTCAGCCAAGAACTCTGGGCTGTCTGGTTTGGGCACGGTGAACTCAGCGGCCGAATGCGCGCCGCCATTGCCCGCTGTGGGAATCACAAACAACTGACCGATGCGCTCGCCTTTGCTATCAGCAGGAATTTTGATCGGCTCTACACTTTGCGCTTTGAGATAATCGTCACCGCGATCACGGAAAACACCGTCTTCGCCAAAAAATAAACCACAACCACTCAGTGACAACACTAATGTTGCTCCGAGAGATCGACTCCATATATTTTTTATCAACATACTGTTTTCCTTTTTCACGCGCAGCATCTGCATCACAACAAATTGGCTGCAACTAAAGCCGCGCGCACTGTTTCATGTTGTTTACTGGAGAGCGTTGTCAAAGGCAGGCGAATCCCCGCTTTGATTTTGCCCATCTGCTCCAAGGCCCATTTCACCGGAATAGGATTGGATTCCACAAACATAGCTTTGTGTACTGCCATCAACTCCTCATTCACTGCGCGCGCTTCATCCGCTTTGCCCGCCAGCGCCAAGCTGTTCATCTTGGCCACCAGTTTCGGCGCGACATTCGCCGTGACAGAAATATCACCTTTACCGCCCAGTAAAATTAGCTCCACGGCTGTTTCATCGTCGCCGGAGTAAACGTAGAAATCACTGGGTGTACGCTCGATCAATTCGCGCGCGCGCTCCAAGTTGCCCGTCGCGTCTTTGATGCCGCGAATATTGGTAATTTGTGCAAGACGCAGCGTGGTGTCCGGCAACATATCGCACACCGTGCGCCCCGGCACGTTGTACAAAATTTGTGGAATTGCCACCGCTTCCGCCACGGCTTTGTGGTGCAAATACAAACCTTCCTGAGTGGGTTTGTTGTAATACGGCGTCACTAGCAAACAGGCATCCACTTTGGCTTCTTTGGCAGCGCGGGTCAGCTCGATTGCCTCAGAGGTGGAATTGGCGCCCGTGCCAGCGATGACAGGAATGCGGCCGCGCACTTGATTGACCACGCTGCGCACAACAGCAATATGCTCTTCAAAACTCAGTGTGGCAGATTCACCCGTAGTACCCATCGCGACAATGGCGTGAGTGCCTTGTTCAATATGCCATTCGATCAATTCGGCCAACGCGTCCCAATCCAGAGCGCCGCTCTCATTCATGGGTGTTACCAGAGCCACCATGCTGCCCGTAATCATCTCAATGCCCCTTGTAAAACCTGCCGCGAAAGATGGCACATGTTAAAGACGCACAGGGGTTTGCTCAAGGTAAAAAGGGCTGTTTATCCCGCCAACTCAGTGCTGCACAGGGAACTGCGACAGCATCAGTTTTGTGACTGCGGTGTTGTCGCCGTCGAAGTGATGGTCGCCGGGCAACTGCACCACATGAATGCCATTGCCTTCCGCTAAATCGGTACAGACCGTGTCATCGCTCTCTTCCTCGCCATACACACAGAGCAGGGGCAACGCGCGAATTTTGGCCAACTCAGGCTGCAACATATTGGGGCTGCCTTCGTCACTGCCCAACCAATCGCTGACATGAAATTGAAAATCTGCCGATTTGGATGGACTCAATAACACCACGCCCGCTACATTTTTTTGCACATCCGCAGGCAGACGACTCACCATAAACGGCAACACATCCGCACCCAATGAAAAGCCCGCCAATATCACGCGCGGTTTTTTCCATTGCTGCCGATAATGCTGAATAACTTTGGCTAAATCATTCGCCATCACTTCAGGGGATTTGGCCTGCCAAAAATAACGCAGCGAGTTCCAGCCCACGACCGGCACCTGATGCCCCCCCAAATCTTCCGCAATATCTTTATCAATATTGGCCCAACCGCCATCGCCTGAGAGCATCACCACGAAATAATTACTCGCACCGCCATCTTGCTGCGGCATTTCTACCAAAGGCAATTTGCCATCCGCTGCTGGAGCGGCAATAAATTGTGTGTACACAAATCGCCACAACACCGAAATGCCCTGTGAAAATCCTGACGAAAAATTGGTCCACGGTGTGGCGGTTACTGACAAACGACTCACATCTATTGCCTGTGCAGCAGAAGTCCAATCCAACTGCGCAGCCACAGCTCCGCACGGCACGGCTGGCAAGCGCAACGGTGCAACATCGCTCAAAGAAATACCTGCCGCAAAAATTCCCGCCGGCGCTTGCGCCAACAATACGCGCAAATAACGACTGCCGCGCCCCACACCCACCATGGCGGGACGGTCAAACGCAGCAAACTGAAAGTTCTGTTGCAGAAACTGCGCGTAAACATCCAGCAAGGTGACATGATTCAAACAATCAACCGATTGTTTGGCGGCATTGGCCAACAAAGTATCCACATTGACAATACCAACAGTGCGACCACTCAATGCAAACCATTTAGCTTTTTCTACCGCATCTTGAATAGAATCATCATCTGCCAACACAATCAGTAAGCTGTGAGAACCGCCATACACGACGCGCGTAGTACCTAAATCGGCGTAATCAAGATTTTGCACATCCATTTGCTTGGCGGTATAGCCATAAACCAACACTGCCGCCACACACAGCAATAGCAGCAACACACCCAATACTCTGCACACTGTTTTCATTTACTAAAAATTCCTTTGAGACCACCGGCGATCATAGTGGTAATTTGCAGCAACGCTGTCGGCACATCAAACACCGAAGGCACGGCCAAATAACGCGGCTCCCACACCGGATCAAACTTATCTTTATACGAACGCAAACCTTGAAAATTATAAAACTCGTTGCCATAACGAAAAACAGAGCGGCCAATTTTGTGCCACAACGGTGCCAGTGTGTGCGATTCCAAACCCGACAACGGTGCCATGCCTAAATTAAAACTTTGATAGCCCTGCTCCTGCGCCCACAACATCAAACAGATCGTGAGATATTCCATCGTGCCATTCGGTGCGTCTGGCGAGTAACGCATCAAATCCATGGACAGCTCACTCGGATTATCCGGCTTCCACAAATTCGCAAACGCAACGATTTTTTCATCTTTACTAATCACAGCTACATCGCTGCGCAAAATATAATCTCTATCAAAAAATCCTAGCGAGATGCCTTTTTCGCGCGTGTTTTTTTCTTCTAACCAGCGCTGAGAAATCTCTTCTAAGGCAGGCAATATGGATGCCACTGCATCTTTTGGCACCACGCTAAATTGCCAAGCGTCACGCTGCATTTTGTTGTAGGCATGACGCAGCGATGCACGCGCCTGCCCTTTCAAAGTGAATGCTGATAAGTTTACGACTGCTTCCTCGCCGAGTTTCACCATTGTCAGGCCGAGGTCTAGGTAATACGTCAGCAGCGAAGGTCTGACGCGATAAAACACCAGTTTGGCACCAAAGCGATCGGCCGCTTCGCGAAACTGCCACAGCAATTCATCCTGCACCGCTTCTGTGCCACAAGGGTCGCCCATCACTATCCAATATTTTTCGGTGGTGACGTAGCTGATAAACCCCGTTTTTTCTTCATTCCAGAAAAAATATTTATCGCCTGTCAATGCCAGAAATTGATTGCTGTCTGGACTCAAACGCACGCAGTTTTCTGCCTGCTCCAACTCCTGCGCATCGGGAAAATGCGGCATAAAACGACTGCGTCGCAAAAAGAAAAAGCCGAAAACAATACCCAACACCATGACGGAAGCTAAGGTCGTGCGCAAAAAGCGCGGCACATCGCCCTCCGGCTCAAACATCCACCACAAATCGTGTGAGTACACCACTTCGCGGTAAGAAAAAAACCCCAGCCAAACAGCAAAACCGAGAATTAAAAGAATCAACACGACCCACTGTGCCGTCATCCCCGCCTGCCCTACGCGCGATGGGCGATAAAACGCAGATTTAGCAGGTGCCAGCACAGCAATCAGCGCCAGCAATACAAAAGCTTCTTCGTAATCACCGCCTTTGAGTAGAGATGCCAACGCACCTATTGCCAACAACAGTAACGCCGCGTAATACGCAGAGCGCAATTTCAGTTTTATGGCGCGCGCTAACACCAACATCAATACACCGGCGATACTCGCCAAGGCGTGCGAGGCTTCAATTAAACTCACCGGCAACACTTCGCCCAACCAAGCCAAACGCCCCGCTTTGCCCGGTGTTGCGCCGGAAAATAACAGCATCGCACCGCCAACCAACATCAACAGCGACAACAAATGTGGCAGCAATTGTTGCAGCGCCAACCACGGTGCCGCCACGCGCCGACGCAACACTTCCCGCTCACGAAATTCATACACCAAGATAAGCAGACAGGCCACCAACAAGGGCAACAAGTAGTACACCACGCGGTACACCAACAGCGAAGCAAGCACTTCGGCTGAGGGGCTATTGCCGGTGAGCAAATACAGAAAAACGCCTTCAAAAACGCCAATGCCACCCGGCGACTGACTGAATAAACCCAATACTTGCGCCAATAAATAGGCATTCAAAAATACGGCAAAAGAAATATCCATGTGTTGACGCAACAACACATACAACACCGCTGCTGCCAACAGCAAATCACCCGCACCAATGAGAGATTGCAGCAAAGTAATGCGTTTGCCGGGCAGCGTGACCGAGTGCGTGCGCCAGCTCAGCGTGCGCTTGCCGCTCAACACCAGCGCCCAATAGCCAGCCAACATCAACATCACAATCCACATCACCACACGCAATAAACCGCCGGCGAGGTGGTGATCGTCAAAAGCCGCTGTGGGTGTGGCGAGATAGCTAAGTGCCAATAAAGTGCCGTTCGCTAAAAAATACGTCACGGTACTCAGCAAAATAATTTCAATAATTTCCTGATTGCCCAAACCCCAACCGGAGTAAAAGCGATAGCGCAGCGCACCGCCCGACACCATCGCGTGCCCCGCACTATTGCTCACTGCAAAACTGGTAAAACCCGCCAACAGCACTTGCTGCCAAGGCATAGGTTTGCCTAGGTGGTACAGCGCCACGCCGTCATACGCAGCCAACAGCACATAGCCAACTGCCGTCAGCAGCAGCGCCGTGCATAGGGTGGCAACGGGAAAGCCAAAAACCAGGCTGACAATTTGACGGAAGTTATGGCCTTGTATTTCCTTGTACGCCAGACACAACGCGGCTACCACGGCAATCACCGGCAACCACTGCAACAAACGATTCCATTTCAAGCAAAAAGCCCTCAGACAGTGCGCGCATCCTAACGGAAAACCTCCCCTGTATAATGCGCCGCTCTACACATTTTTCATTTTCCCTTTGGATTTCAAAGCGCCATGCAGCTCCCTATCGACATCGACACCATCAAAGGTTTTCTCGACCCCGCAGAAGGCGCGGCACTCTATCAACACGGCCTAGCAACTGCGCCACTCGGCCCCTGTTTGGAAGTGGGTAGCTACTGCGGCAAATCGACGGTTTACCTCGGCACAGCCGCCAAGCAAGCCAACAACATTGTGTACGCCGTCGATCACCATCGCGGCTCAGAAGAGCACCAACTCGGTGAGGAATACCACGACCCCGATTTGTACGACGCTGGCGTCGGTTTGATGGACAGCTTTCGCGAATTTCGCAAAGCCATGCGCGCCGCCCAATTGGAAAAT
>CAZHQZ010000052.1:0-4272 GCA_964534675.1 uncultured Pseudomonadales bacterium
TTCTAGCCCTGGACAGACAACCCTTCCTGTTTGTCTGATCCACTTTTAGCAAGGTTTCCTCCATGGAGCCTTGCTTTTTTTTTATGGATTTTCGATATTAGGCGCACGAATCCGTCGGCAGGAGTGCAGGGCAGCCATGAAAACACGCGAGAAAATCCTGCAAGCCAGCTTGCTGCTATTTAATGAGGAAGGCGAACCGAACGTCACCACGGTCGATATTGCCAACGAACTCGAAATTAGCCCAGGCAACCTCTACTATCACTTCAAAGGCAAGGAAGTCATTATTGATGTGCTGTTCTCTCGCTTTGAAGAGAGCTTTACTGAGATCCTACATGCCCCCATCAAAAAAGAATTAAAAGTAGAAGATAGTTGGTATTACCTACACGTTATTTTTGAAGAAATTTATCACTACCGCTTTATCTATCACAACGTCAACGATCTATTATTTCGCTACGCCTCACTCGCCAAGAAGTTTAGGCGACTATTAAACCTTAAGCATCAAACCGCCAAAACACTCATCACTTCACTGCGCGATGCTGGCATTCTCGCCATTCAAGAAAAAGACATTGATATTTTAGTGGGCAACATCGTCATGACAGCCACCTATTGGGTTGCCTACTCCGTGCTCTGCAATGAAAAACAAGATGAGCAGGTCATCATCAATAAAGGCGTTTTCCAAATTTTATCCTTGGTTTCTCCATACCTAGGCAGTGGAAAAAAAGAATTTCTTGATTTTTGTGATAAGTATTACCAGCAAGTATTTGGCGAATCTTTGTGAAACGCATACGCAGCGGCACCGCATCTCGCCAGCTTCACCTCGCTAATGCCGGCATAAAGGCGGGTTGGGGCTGGGCAAAAAGTCAGATCAATACACTGGCAATTCTTGAAGAAGATAAACGCGAAGTTGCTCAAACAAAAAATGCTGAAAAATATGCGCTGCAATGGGTGCAGCACATCGGTCAATTAAAAGGTGGCATTGTAAAAGCAGGGCAGATATTGGCCACTTACGGTGATTATTGCTTGCCGCCTGCTTTGGCAAAAGCGCTGCATACCCTAGAAGCGGAGACAGAGCCGCTGGATTGGCACGCCATTGCTCCCGTTATCCAGCAAGAACTCCGCGAGTGTGAAACAGAGCTGGAGATTGAGCCACATGCTTTGGCCGCTGCCTCTTTGTCGCAAGTGCATCGGGCGACGATACGCTCTAATCAAGAAGTAATTTGTCTGAAAATTTTATACCCAGACATCGAAAAAACATTTATTGCCGACTTTAATTTACTGAAAGCATCGCTATTGCTCACCATCAAAAAACAACAAAAAAAAGCTATTTCAGAGCGATTGGATGATATATCACGAGTTTTACAAGATGAAATAAACCTGCAAATAGAATCAAAAAAACTACAGCAATGGAAAGCGCGGTTAGCGGATGATTCTCGTTTTATTGTCCCGCGTATTTATGAGCGTTACTCATCCAACAATATATTGGCCATGAGCTATGAGCAGGGAATTGCACCGCATGACGCGTCTGTTTTGATGCTGCCGCAAGCGCGACGCAATCAACTGGCAGAAGCTATGTTGGAGTTGTTGCTATCTGAGATTTTGTTGTGGGGAGAAATGCAAACAGACCCACATGCCGGCAATTACCGCATTCGCATAGCAGAAGAGGGAAGTGCTGATGATGCGATTGTGCTATTAGATTTTGGCTCTGTGCGTATGCTTGACCCACAATTATTGCAGCCGCTCAGACAAATGTTGCTCGCGGCTTATTTGGATGACGAATCCACATTGCATGAAGCCATGATAGCAGCCAATTTTTTAGCGGCAGATGCGCCGAGTGACATACAAACCGCTTTTAGCAGCGTGCTGTTGGGTTTAATTGAACCGTTAAATTACAAACGCCGACTAGCGCAGGGGATTGATATTCCCACTGACGCTGTAGATGAAGAAGGTCGTTACTGTTGGGCGGCTGCGCGCTTGCCAGAGCGAATGGGAAAACAGGCTGTGAAATCTGCATTTAGTAAGCATTTCACGTTTCCCGGTATTGATTTTATGTTGGTCGCCAGAAAACTGGCTGGCGTTTATGCTTTTATTGCAGCACTGGATGCAAAATTTGACGGCAGTGTGGTTATGAAAAAAGTCATCAACAATCAATCATCATCCGTGCGGGTGTCGAAGTCTGCCCAGACAGGGAAATGATCCGAGAACCTCTGTGTAAAATCCTCTGGATTTTCTGGCTTAAAAATTACGGTTGATTGTTTTATCCACTCACCTGTAGTGTTTTTCTTTAACATGATGTGATCCAACACTTTTCCGTATTTGCCTTTTCCCTGTGAGCGATTGTAACTATCACCGCTTCTATCTTGTTTATCGGTGGTGGTTTCGAGACCTATATCTAACAAGTTGCTGAGACTTTTGTTGCTGCCCGCAGCGTTGAAATCTCCCACCAGCAAAACATCTTCGTCGGTTTTTTCTAGCGTTTTTATCTGCCCAGCTAAATAGTAGGATTGCAGGCCGCGTACATCATCCGTGCAATGACCACGATTGCCAAAACCGGATTTTAGATGCAACGCAATAAACCAAAAATCAAATCGTTCGGCATGAAATTTTCCCGCCAGCGGTCGGCGCAAATGTGAGGAGCGGCACCACTCATTGACTTGATAGCTATCCGGCACATTGAGCTCAGAAACGGCTGCATCCAACATTATGGGCTTGCGCCAAGCCAACACAATACGCTGCCCTTGGCCACTATTGCCTGTCGCGGTTTTATAGCCGTATTTTTCCAGTGCAGAACGCAACGTATTCCAAGGATGCGTAGTAAAACGATCGCCGCGATATTCGCCATCAATACTAGTATTAATTTCTTGCAGCGCAATCAAATCTATCGACCACCGCTTGGCAATCATATCCGCCATTGTTTGCACAGTTTTATCATCAGACAACTGATCGCGCTTTTCACCGCCCAACCACGCGATATTCCATGTGCCTATACGCACGCAATGCGAGCTGGCGGAGCAGGTAGATGCTTGTAATAGCGGCGCCAACAGGCAGCAGATGAAAAACAGAAAAGCTCTGCTCAATGCGCGATCAATCACCAAAACTCTCCGACAGGCAGATTTGAATGTAACTGCGCTGCTTAATTTTTCCGATCAGAGTTGATCCACAATCCGCGAACAACATGGATAAGCCATACTTTTTACGCAAGGTAGCATGCGCAGTTTTGATGGCTTCTTGGGAATCTAGCAGTAGGGCAGTGGCATCTTGCCAACTGCCGGTAACGCTGCCGCTGAATGTGCAAGGGGCAATGCGGCATTGCGGGCTGTTGCGCAGGCGTTTTACTTTGCCCGATTGGTTGTTGGTAAAGACGTATAAAAAATTATCAGCCTGTGCAAACCAAACCGGTGTCTCAACGCAGCGCCCATCTTTGCGAAATGTTCCCAAATTAATGTACTGCGCATTTTTTAGTGACATACCGTATCTCAATCAAATTGCTTTCATCAGCAAGCCAAAATCAGAGCTGCAATTATCAGACATGGGAATTCGCACTTGGTGTCCAGAGCCGGGCGCCACATCTACTGGATCTCCCTGTTTGTTCTTCATGGACGATAAACGAAACACTTGATTGCCTTGTGGCAGCATCAATTCAATATCATCGCCGACAGAAAATTTGTTTTTAGTATCAATAATCCACTCGTGCGTGGCTTCATCTTTACCGATAACTTCACCGACAAACTGTTGCTTGGTAGAAATTGAAAACCCGCTCTCGTAATTTTGATATTCCTTAGGGAGATGACGGCGGTAAAAACCTTCGGTGTAGCCGCGGCTAGCTAGACTTTCCAGTTTATCCATCAAGCCCATATTAAATTCGCGCCCAGCTAAAGCATCATCTATCGCTTCACGGTAAACCTGCGCTGTTCTCGCGGCATAAAAATGTGATTTTGTTCTTCCTTCAATTTTTAAAGAGTCCACACCAATATCAATCAAACGCTTGACGTGTTGAATCGCGCGTAAATCTTTGGAGTTCATGATGTAAGTGCCGTGCTCGTCTTCATAAGCTGGCATGTATTCACCCGGACGGTTTTCTTCTTGCAACAGAAAAACGCGGTCTTCAATATTGAGCAACTTGCCACTGCTCACGCTGTCTGTTGGGCTCATGGATGGATCCCAACTGCCAACTTCGCCAACAGCTTGAAACGAGGAAGCTAAATTTTTGCTCGATTCTGCTATCTGTTTTTGAATATCAGGATTGGTGGCAACAATATCGCCCTCAGCCGTTTC
>CAZHQZ010000052.1:4372-9508 GCA_964534675.1 uncultured Pseudomonadales bacterium
TCCGGCCATTTATCGCGCACCATCATGATTAAGCCAGGGTCAGACATAATCAGCGCATCCGGCCTCATGGCGATCACCGGCTCCATGTCGCGCAGATATGAGCGAATTTTGTCATTGTGCGGCGCGAGGTTGCTGGCGACAAAAAAACGTTTGCCTTGGGTATGAGCCATAGAAATGGCTTCAGCCATCTTGTCTAACTGGTTGAATTCATTGTTCCTTACCCGTAGGCTATAGCGAGGTTGACCGGCATAAACCGCATCTGCACCGTAGGCAAATGCGTACTGCATGTTTCTGATGGAGCCCGCTGGAGATAACAGTTCAACCGTTTTCATTGCCGTAGATTTCTTTTATCAAGGATTCGCGAGCATTATACAAGGGCATACATAACAACAGCACTGCCAAGTGGCGGTAGAAAGACCTCAAAATATAGTCAGAGGAATGCGTATGTTTTCAGGCTACACCAGTGGGGAATATCAATCGGTCATTTTCTTCGTCGACGGGCGCGTTGATCGTGAAATGTTATTCACTGAATTTGAAGCCATCCTCGATAATTTTGTACCCATTCCCGGTTATGCCGATAAAGGTGTGCAAGCGGTTTGCGTAGGCATTAACGGGCAGCTCAAAATTATTTCCGCCATTTTTTTTCTACTGCGTTTTGATAGCACGGGCAACGCCGACAACAAATGGAATATTCCGCTGCAAGAATTGATTGACCAAGCCGAACTGGGACCGGATTTAGGCGCAGGGCCGATCCGCCTGTGCTGCCGCAGTCAATGCCCAGTGGATTGGCATGTGCAGGATCTGTGGGATCCCGACATGAACCAACAACCGAATGCGTTCATCGTGCTGCGCGATCTCGTTAAACATAATCGCTTGGGTTTTAAAGAATTAGCTTTTGATATTGACGAAATTCACGACAACCATCGTCAACATTTTGAAATTCCTGTGCTGAGTGGCGATGCTTTAATTGTAGATAGCAGAGCAGGTAACGATGAAATCAGCGATGCCGACAAATCTTTGGCGCACTCGCTGATACAGTACATTCGCAAAAAAGTTGCCATCGATAACACCGAACAGCTTAATGATGCGGAGCGACAATATCAGTTGCAAATAACCGCAGAAAAAAATAAAGCTGCCGATAAATTGCGTGAGGTAGAGCAATTACACAGTGATGAATTGCGCCAAATGCAATCGCAGTTTATGCGCTTGCAAGAAATCAATGAAAGCGAACGGCAAGCTGCTGAAACACTGCGCAGGCAGTTACAAGAACAACAACAGATGGCAGAAAAGTTGCGCGAATCTTTTCATGTGCAGCTAGCCGAGACCAAGCAAGTAGAAGGGCATCAAATTGATATGCTCAAAGCCAATTTTGAATCGGAGTTGGAGTTGCGTATCCAAGGCATTGTTAAAGAGCTAGAGCAGCAGCTCGATGCCAAAGACATTGAAATCACTTACAACAAAGAACAGCAATCTGTACTGCGCGACGAAATCAGTGCACTGCACAGCGAGCACGCCAAGCTAATTAAAGAAGCAGGGGAGCAATTTATTACGCGACTGCGTGATAACAAAGTGACCTTTATGGCGTATCACCTCGGCGCAGGCAATATCACCATAGATCTCGATAGCATTGGCACTTATCTCGAAAACCCCATTGCTTACGCTGCCGATATTTGTAAAGTTTCAGAGAGTGATTACCGCAGTTGGCTGGAACACTACAACAACCCTGTTTGCTGCGAATTTTCAGCAGCCAAAGGCGAGGCGTGTGGCAAAAAACTGCGCAGAGTGGATGTGCCTGCGCAGTTTGTAGCAGGCAGGTCTGATCGCTGCCCGCTGCACTGGAGTTTTAACGCCGCTGAAAAATAAACTCAGTGCGCCACGCCAATTGACGCACTCATCTGAACGCCATTTTTCTGGAGATCAATCCAATCACCTAGAATATTGGCGCTTTCCATTAGCAAGAAATCATCCTTGGGGTTTTTAGCACCGCGGCGTTTCTGTGCGTCATCATCAACATCCGCGATTGTTTTTAATGGTTTTTCACCTTTTACCGCACGCACAGCGTTGGTGAAATCAATCAACTGCTTGTCATCACTGTCTTTTAGCTGCTCGCGTTTGGCAAAGTTCAAAGGCAGCGTTTTGCGATTTCTCAATGCCTCCATCCAGTCGCGACGCTCCAATAGCGCCTTGTACTCGACATTGTTTTGCATGCGTCGCTCGTGATCTGCTTGCAACTGTGGAATAAAGGCGGGGATGTCTGCAAAACGATAATGCGGAGCGGATTGAATTTTGTCCCACGGCAGTGCATGTTCCAGAGCTGACTCCCCAATTTCACTGTACGGCAGGAGAGCAGGGAAGTTGATGTCTGGCACCACACCGCGATGTTGTGTGCTATCACCAGAAACGCGGTAAAACTTCGCCTCCGTAATTTTTAATTTCCCTTCTTTCATGGGAATTAAAGTCTGCACAGTGCCTTTACCAAAAGTTTGGTCGCCCACAATTAAGCCTCGTTGATAATCTTGAATCGCGCCCGCAAAAATTTCCGAAGCGGATGCGCTGAGATGATTGACTAACACCACCAATGGGCCATTGTAATTTACTGTTCCAACGGCGCGATTTCGTCTATCGACATGGTTATCTGCCGACAATATTTGTACTACAGGCCCTTGGTCGATAAACAAATCCGTCAACTGCGTCGCTTCCAATAAGGAGCCGCCGCCATTGTTACGCAAATCAATCACAACACCATCAATCTGTTGTGCCACTAATGTGTTAAGAATTTTTGCAACATCGCGCGTTGTGCTTTTGGCATCTGCATCGCCGCGACGCAGCGCATCAAAATCCAAATAAAAAGCGGGGATAGTAATAACCCCAATTTTTAAGGTTTTCCCAGTTTTTGCATCGGGAATTTCAATTACTTTTTGGCTAGCGGCTTGATCTTCCAGTTTGACTTTTTCTCTGCGAATAGTGACAGGCTTCGCCAATATCTGCCCATTGCGTTTAATTTGTAAGCGCACCCAAGTGCCAGCTTTGCCGCGAATTAAGTCAACCACTTCATCCAGTGGCCAACCAATTACGTCCTCCCATTCTTCACCAGTTTGTCCTTGTGCAATGCCGGTAATTTGATCGCCAGCTTTCAGTTCGCCTTCTTTGTCAGCGGGGCCACCCGTCACTAAGCGCGAAACTTTTGTATTCTCATCTTCTTTTTCCAATACTGCGCCAATACCTTCCAGCGACAGCGCCATCGTAATATCAAAATCTTCTGTGGTTTTCGGCGACATATAATTCGTGTGGGGATCATACAATTCCGTGTAGGCGTTGATAAAAACCTCGTAGTTCTCCATGGCCGTTTGACGGTTCAAGCGCTCCAACTGAGACTTGTAACGGCGAAGGAGGGTGGCGCCAATATTCTCTGTCGGCTTATCCGCAAGGCGCAAATTCAAAATGTCGTTTTTCAAATAGTCTGTCCACAGCGCATCGGCGGCGGCTTTATCAGCAGGCCAAGGGCTTTTTTTTCTGTCTACCTGAATGGATTCTTCGCCGGTAAAGGTTTCATTTTTTACCATAGGCTCAATCTGCTGAATGGCCCACTGCAAGCGGCTGGAAAAACGATCGTAGTAGCGCTGGTAAATGGCTTCTGCACTGAGCAATTTGCCGCTTTGCAGATCATCATCTAAAGCGGCGCGATATTTCTTGTTGAACTCGTCGATATCGCTTTGCAGAAAAATCATGCGATTGGGGTCGAGCACCTTGAGGTAATTGTCTAGCAACATGGAAGACAGAGAGTCATCCATCCTCATTTTTCTAAAATGCTGTGTTTGCATCACGTCCACAATTTCTTGGGTTAGCGATTGCTGCAAACTGTCATCGGCCCATGCAGCTTTGGCTGTATCCGCGCTGGCTCCAACTGAAACAAATAACAACAGCGCCGAGGCCAATCCTAAACTCAAGGCTTGGCGGCAATAGTGCATAAAGCGGGGAGATACAGTGGTACAGCGAGTTTGGTTCATGTCTTTCCTGTGTATGAATCAATCTGTTTATTTAACATAATATAGATTATGCGAAGTTTGTGTGTTTCGAAGAGTGTTGCTAGTAGCCGTTACAAGCCTCAGACATTCTAGCAAGCAAAGGTTCAAGCTGATGCCAACTGAAAATGAGATCTCGCCTGTACGTTCATAAAATACGCTCATAAAAAAGGCAGCTTGCGCTGCCTTTTTTCGAGCTGCTTAACCAACGCTTATTTCCAGTTGGTTACGGCGCGCAAGCCATTGGCGATTTCTGCCAAGCTGCGCACGGTTTTTACACCCGCATCTTCCAGCGCGGCAAATTTCTCGTCGGCTGTACCTTTGCCGCCAGAGATAATCGCACCAGCGTGACCCATGCGCTTGCCTTTAGGTGCTGTGACACCGGCAATGTAAGACACCACGGGCTTGGTGACGTTGGCTTTGATAAACGCAGCCGCTTCTTCTTCTGCCGAACCGCCGATTTCGCCGATCATCACAATCGCTTCAGTTTTTGGATCATCTTGGAACAAGCGCAAGATGTCGATGAAGCTGCTGCCTGGGATTGGGTCGCCGCCGATACCTACGCAAGTAGACTGACCAAAACCTGCGTCGGTGGTTTGTTTAACGGCTTCGTAAGTCAAAGTGCCTGAGCGCGACACGATGCCGACTTTGCCTGGCAAGTGAATGTGACCGGGCATGATGCCGATTTTGCATTCGCCTGGGGTGATAACGCCTGGGCAGTTAGGACCGATCAAACGCACGCCCAAAGTATCGCAAGCGATTTTGCACTCCAGCATATCGAGAGTTGGCACACCTTCGGTGATACAAACGATCAATTTAATGCCGTTGTTCGCAGCTTCCAAAATGGAATCTTTGCAGAACGGTGCAGGCACATAAATCACAGAAGCTTCTGCGCCAGTGGCGGCAACGGCTTCAGCAACGGTGTTGAACACGGGCAGACCGAGATGCTGTGTGCCGCCCTTGCCTGGCGTTACGCCGCCTACCATTTTTGTGCCGTAAGCAATCGCTTGTTCTGAGTGCAAAGTGCCTTGTGAACCAGTGAAACCTTGGCAAATTACTTTGGTGTCTTTATTGATCAAAATGCTCATTACTTGGCACCTCCGGCTGCAGCTAC
>CAZHQZ010000053.1:0-4560 GCA_964534675.1 uncultured Pseudomonadales bacterium
GCAATAAAACAGCGCACTTCGGTGACGGGTACCAGCACTAAACCGTGGCGCGTGCTGGCGCTGATGTGTTGACGACTCGCGGTTTGCTTGGACGTTGCTGTATCGGAAGCCGCGCTGCTGGCAGAAATTTGCAACAACTGCGCACGATTGGGGCGCGTGGCAGTATCGAGTGCGGCGAGCAGTTGTTCAGCTTTTACCGGTTTCAATAGATAGCCAACCGCCTGCGTTTGAAAAGCTTCCAAAGCGTGTTCGCCGTAAGCGGTGCAAAAAATTACAGCGGGTGGGTTTTCCAGTTTCGTCAAATGGCGCGCCACTTCTAAGCCGTCCATGCCAGGCATGCGAATATCGAGCAGCACAATATCCGGCTGGAGTTTTTCTATCTGTTCGATAGCGGCATGGCCGTTGTTGGCTTCGCCCACAACGCTGTGCTGTTCAGATTTTTCTATCAAGCGCGCCAAACGATCGCGCGCTAACTTTTCATCATCGACAATCAAAATATTCATGCACGATACCCTGTGTGCAGTGGAATGCTGAACTGTACGGTAAACACATTATCTTCTTGCGCCACAGAAAAAGTCACGCTGCTGCCGTAGTGGGTTTGCAAGCGCTGCTCCAAGTTTTCCAGCGCCATGCCATTGCCGCTGCGCTGCAAGTTGGCGGTTTCAATGGCGTAAGGGTTGCGCACGATGCAACGCAAGGTGTTGTTGCTGTCATCCAGAAAAATTTCAATCGTGCCGCCTTGCGTCAACGGTTGTATGCCGTGATAAATCGCATTTTCAATTAAAGGCTGCAAAGAAAAAGAAGGAATGCGCACATTGGGCTGCGCGAGTTGTGTTTGCCATTGCACTTGCAGGCGTTCGCCTAAGCGCAGTTGCTCAATGTGTATGTAGCGTTGGCACAGCGCAATTTCCTGCTCCAGTGGCACCAAATCTTCAGCGGCGGAAAGACTGGCGCGAAACAGCGCGCTCATGTCTTCCACCACGCGCTCGGCGGTGTCGGGGTCACTGCCGATCAAACTGGCGATGCTGTTCATGCTGTTAAATAAAAAATGCGGACGAATGCGCGATTGCAGCGATTGAAAACGCGCTTGCAAAGTGGCGCGTATTTGCATTTCGCGTTGCAGATGCAGTTGTTGTTGCAAATAAAAATAGCGCAACACCAAACCGGCGAGGATGCCGCCCACGGCCAGATGTTGTATCACCACCCACGCACTGCTAGACCAGTTGAGCGTGAGATAGGCCATCAACCACTGTCCGGTAATCGCCACGGCGGCAATCACCACGAGCAGGCTGATAAAACACAGCGCCACGCCCGTGGCTGCGGCAATACGCTGAAGCAATGGACGCAGACGGCACAACACGGCTGCGCCGGTCAGCACGATCCACAGCACCTCGCAAGACAACAGCGAAAAGCGCGGCCAGTTGAAAGCGGGCAGCGGCTCGGCGGAAATGGTCAGCACCAGCGCCAGCAGTTGCCCCACCAAAATCAGCGGCAGCAGCGCGGTGATATTGCACAGATCAGGCAGGTAAAAATGCGCGCTGTCTTTGCCGTTTGCAGGCGGCGCGTGGGTAGTGGGCGCTGAACGGTTGAGCAAAGGCATGCTGATATAATCTTTCCCTTGTGAACTGACACTGCCATTTTGCTGGATAACATCATGAGCGACAAAAAAATGCCACCGCCGCAGGACGATAGCACGATTAAACCGTGGGGCGGCCGCTTCAGTGAAGCGACAAACGCCTTTGTGGAGCGTTTTACTGCCTCAGTGGTCTTCGATCAGCGTTTGTACCGGCAGGATATTCGCGGCTCACTCGCGCACGCACAAATGCTGCACGGCGCGGGTATTTTGAGTGATGCCGATTACAGCGCCATTCAGCAGGGCTTGCGCGATATTTTGGCGCAGATTGAAGCGGGCGATTTCGCGTGGTCGATCGCGCTGGAAGATGTGCACATGAATATCGAAGCGCGTTTGACCGCTGCCATCGGCATCGCCGGCAAAAAATTGCACACCGGTCGCTCGCGTAACGATCAAGTCGCCACCGATGTGCGCCTGTATTTGCGCGATGAAATTGATGCGATTTCTTGTGAGCTCACGCGCTTGCAGCGCGGCATGGTGGAATTGGCAGCGCGCGAACACGCCACCATCATGCCCGGTTTTACGCATTTGCAAACCGCACAGCCGATTACGTTTGGTCATCATGTTTTGGCGTGGAATGAAATGCTGGAGCGCGATTATTCGCGCCTGCAAGATTGCAGAAAGCGTTTGAATCAATCGCCACTCGGCGCGGCGGCGCTGGCAGGCACAACGTATCCGATTGATCGCGCACTCACGGCCTCGCTGCTCGGTTTTGATAAACCGACAGAAAACTCGCTGGATTCAGTGAGCGACAGAGATTTTGCGATTGAGTTTTGCGCCGCCGCCGCGCTGATTACCACGCATTTATCGCGCATGAGTGAAGAACTGGTGTTGTGGACATCCTCACAGTTTAATTTTGTAAATTTGCCCGATCGTTTTTGCACCGGTTCGTCCATCATGCCGCAGAAAAAAAATCCCGATGTGCCGGAATTGGTGCGTGGCAAAAGCGGGCGCGTGAACGGGCATTTGATTGCGCTGCTCACGCTGATGAAAAGCCAGCCGCTGGCGTACAACAAAGACAACCAAGAAGACAAAGAACCGCTGTTCGACACGATTGATACAGTGAAAGATTGCCTGCGCGCGTTTGCCGATATGATTCCGGCTATTGAACCTAAAAAAGAAGTGATGTACGAAGCCGCGCGGCGCGGTTTTGCCACCGCCACCGATCTCGCCGATTACTTAGTGCGCAAAGGCGTGGCGTTTCGCGATGCGCATGAAATCGTCGGCAAAGCTGTTGGTCACGGTGTAAAAACTGGCAAAGATTTGGCCGAAATGTCGCTGGCAGAATTGCAAACTTTTGGCGCGATGATCGAAGACGATGTGTTTGCCGTGTTGACGCTGGAAGGCTCGGTCAATGCGCGTAATCACATCGGCGGCACGGCACCGGCGCAAGTGAAGGCTGCGGCAGCGCGAGCAGCGGCGTTGTTGGATGCGCGTGGGGAGTATAAGTAAAGTTCACCAGCCTGTTGTTTGACTTGCTTTCTTGATCTCGCCCTCTTCATTTCTGTTCAAGGAGTGAAAATAGTCATTGATTGATCTACAATAGCGCCGCTATTAAAAGGAGATGGCTGTGAAATCAAAAATAAAATACATATCTACCGCCATATTTGTAATGTTTTTTGCTGGTTGTGCTCCTATAGAGCCGTCATCATCTGTTCAATCTATTGCATCGACTAGCTTTAGGCCAGATTACAACCGAAGAAATATATATGTTTTATCGTATGTTGCAAAAACACAGGCGGATTTCGATAAGTATCTTTCTGAGAGCATGGTAAATTATTTTTCAGTTAAAAATTACAACGTGAAATATGTTTCTTCAAATGGCCTTGACCTAGATGCGAGCATTCATGCAAGAACAGCAAGGGAAAATAGATCTAGATATGCAATGGTAATAGAGCCTAATGGTGGAACTGTTGCACAATACAGCCTAAATTTTTACCTCAATACAAAATATGAAGTAAGGTGCATAGATGTAGACAATAGAAAAGTGATCTTTAAGGCGCAGATCATTTTTTTCCCTTACAGAGATCCTGGCATAAAGTGGGGAAAAGAAAGTGCAGAGAAATTATCGGAAGATATATTTAATGAGCTAAAAAAACGTGGACTTGTTTGATCTAGTAAACATTTCTAGATCTTGCTGGATAAAATAATCTTGGCAGATTGTTGTAATTTAAAAGCAGGACGTTCCTATGCAACGATGTTCCTTTGACCCGAATAAAAATACTGTCTGTCATCAAGGCGCAACATCGTTAAATGCCTGCCCCACACGCAGCCGCTGTCCAGCGCAATGATATTTTCTTGCTGCGTTTTTGCTTCTAACGCCGCCCAATGCCCGAATAACACGCGCCAACCGGCAGGCGGCTTGAAGCGCGTGAACCACGGCGCGTAACCAGTGGGAATATTGTCTACACCTTCTTTGTATTGCAGTTGCAGGCTGTGGTTGTGTTGTTCTTGCCCACTCACCGCGCAGATGCGCATGCGCGTAAAGGCGTTGGTGATAAAACGCAGGCGGTCGTAGCCTTGCAAATCATCGCGCCAATTATCCGGTTCGTTGCCGTACATCGCGCGTAAAAAATCTTCGCATTGGTTGGACTGTAAAACAGTTTCCACTTCTTGCGCCAATGCTCGCGATTTTTCCAGCGTCCACGCAGGAAAAATACCGGCGTGAACTAACGCCAGTTTTTTTTGTGTATCAACATGCATCAGCGGCTGTTGCCGCAACCAAGCCATGAGTTCGTCACAATCTGGCGCAGTCAAAATTTCGTGCAGCGTGTCTTTGTTTTTGCTGCTGGCGTGTGTCAGCGCGACAGCGAGCAAATGTAAATCGTGATTGCCTAACACGGTTTGTGCGGCGCTGCCCAAAGATTTAATGAAACGCAAACAGTCCAGTGATTGCGGGCCGCGATTAACCAGATCGCCCGTCAACC
>CAZHQZ010000053.1:4660-9245 GCA_964534675.1 uncultured Pseudomonadales bacterium
AAACGCAAACAGTCCAGTGATTGCGGGCCGCGATTAACCAGATCGCCCGTCAACCACAACACATCGTGCGCAGGATCAAATTGCACCGCCGCCAATAGTTGTTGCAGTTCGCGAAAACAACCCTGCAAATCGCCGACGGCGTAAAGTGCCATGCGCTTAGTGCAGCGAGCCGGGTTTGGCGAGTGTGAAACGCGGAATCAGCGCTTTGAAGGTGTCGCCGTTTTCGCGCTGCATGGTGTAGCTGCCTTCCATAGTGCCGACGGGTGTTTCCAGCACTGCGCCGCTGGTGTAGTGATGCGTGGCTTGCGGCGCAATCCACGGCTGCTGACCCACTACGCCGTCGCCGCGCACTTCTTCCACTTTGCGATTGCCGTCGGTGATGATCCAGTGGCGGCGCAACAACTGCACCGGCGCATCGCCGTTATTGGTAATGCTGATGGAGTAGGCAAAGGCAAAACGGCGAATAGCAGGCGAGGAGTGCTCCGTTAAATAATGCGTTTTTACTTGGATACTGATGCCGGACATTCAATGTCTCCATGCAGAATATTGGCTAAGTGTACAAAATCGCTGACGGAGAGTGTTTCCGCGCGCGCATCGGGCTTGATGTTGGCAGCAAGAATTTGTGCTTCGCTGGCGATGGTTTTCAATGTGTTGCGCAGCGTTTTGCGGCGCTGCTGAAACGCCGTATTCACCAAGGTAGACAGCAGTTGTTCGTCTTTTGCCAGTATGGCTGGTGTGCGCGGTTGCAAGCGCACAATGGCCGACATCACTTTCGGCGGTGGGAAAAAACTGCCGGGCGGCACATCAAATAAATGTGAGATATGGCAATAGTATTGCGCCATCACACTCAAGCGCCCGTAATCTTTGCCACTGGGTTCTGCTGCCAGTCGCTGCACCACTTCTTTTTGCAGCATGAAATGCATATCGAGTATCCACTCACGCTGTTGCAATAAATGAAACAGCAGTGGCGTGGAAATGTTGTACGGCAAATTGCCCACCACGCGCAGGCTGTGCGGCGCGGGTGACAAACTGGTGAGATCAAATTTCAGCGCATCTCCTTCGCGCAGAGAAAAGTTTTTTTCTGTCGCAAAAGTTTCGCGCAATAGCGTCACCAAATCGCGGTCCAATTCAACAGCCGTGAGTTGCGGTTGGTAGACGAGTAGAGCTTGCGTCAATGCGCCTTGTCCGGGGCCAATTTCCAAAACGGGTTCATTTTCTTTTGGTGCGATGGCGCCGACGATGCGTTGAATCACGCGCGTGTCGTGCAAAAAGTTTTGTCCGAAGCGTTTGCGCGGTGTGTGTGTGGCAGAAGGCGTAGTGTCGCGCACGAGCATCACCGTTGGCTGTGTTGCAACATTTGCACGGCGCTGTCGATGGCGTGTTGCAAGCTGCTGTGTTGCGCGTGCCCTGTGCCAGCCAAATCTAAAGCGGTGCCGTGATCGACCGAGGTGCGTACAAAAGGCAAGCCGAGCGTGATGTTGATCGCTTCGCCAAAACCGTCCGCTTTTAATACCGGTAAACCTTGATCGTGATACATCGCCACAAACACATCGGCTTTTTCTCGCAGTGTGCTGGTAAAAGCGGTATCGGCTGGCAGTGGTCCTGTGAGTTGTAAACCCTGCGCGCGCAGTTCGTGTAGCACAGGCGCAATCACGTCGATTTCTTCGCGTCCGAGATAACCGTTTTCACCCGCATGCGGGTTGAGTCCACACACAAAAATCTGCGGTGCATGGTGTGTGAAATAACGCTGTAAGTCTGTGTGAATAATTTGTAGCGTGCGGCGCAAGTTGTCAGCAGTAATGGCATCCGGCACGGCGCGCAGCGGCAGATGTGTTGTCACCAGTGCAACACGCAAACGCGGCGTGGCGAGCATCATCACCACTTTGTCGCAGTGGGCGAGTGCCTGCAAAAACTCAGTGTGGCCGCTGAATGCAATACCCGCTTCGTTGATGACGCTTTTTTGCACGGGTCCTGTCACCAGCGCGAGCTGTTGCGGCTGCTGCAAACAATCGTGTGCCGCTGTTTGCAAACAGCGCAGCACATATTCGGCATTGGCGGTGTTTAGTTGCCCCGCACTCACAGGTGCCTTGCAGTGTTGCGGGCGAATATACAACGCGCCCGCTGGCGCAGGTGTAGCAGGCAATGCGTGCTCTGCAATCGTGAGTAATTGCAGTGGCAGTTGTAATTGTGCGGCGCGCGCTTGCAGCAGTGCAGGATCTGCATACGCAATCACAGGCACGGTTTGCGCTTGTTGTGCAATGTGTACGGTGATATCTGGGCCTATGCCTGCCGGTTCACCTGGGGTGAGTGCAATGGCGCGCGTCATTTAGCTGTTGATTTTGACGTAGGCCTGATCGCGCAATTCTTTCAACCAGCGCGGCAGTTCATCTTGAAATTTGCGTTTGCGCAAAATCAGTTGTGCTTGCTGGCGCAAAATTGCTTCGCTCATGTTTTGTGCGCGACGCTCCAACACTTGCACCACATGCCAACCAAACTGCGTTTGAAAAGGCTCTGAGACAGAACCTGCTGGTGTGTTGTTCATGGCAGATTCAAACTCTGGCACCACTTGCCCTGTAGACACCCAACCGAGATCGCCACCTTTCAATGCCGAACCCGGATCTTCCGAATATTTTTTGGCCAGTGCCGCAAAATCGCCGCCCTGTTGCACCACGTTGTGAATTTTTTCCAACAGCGCACGCGTTTCCTCGTCATTGCGAATGGCGGAAGGTTTGATGAGGATGTGGCGCGCATGCGTTTGATTGATGGGTTTATCTATCGCCGCCTGCATAGCCAACTGACGGCCTTCTTCCGAGGCTAAAAAATTGTCGATGTCTTGATCGGATACTTCGATACGCTTGATGACAAACGCTTGCTGCACTTGCTGCAAAATAATTTGACGGCGAATGTTCTCGCGAAACATGCCAAAGGGAATGCCTTGCGCATTCAATTCTTTGCGAAACACTTCAGGGCTTAATTTATTTTGTGCGGCCACGCTGGCGACAGCAGCGTCCAGTTGTTCTTTGCTGACTTTGATGCCAGAGCGGTCGCCAATTTGCAGTTGCAGACTTTCTACAATCAATTTTTCCAAAACTTGGTGCTGCAAAATATCGGCAGGCGGTAATGGTTGACCGGCTTGGTGCAGTTGTGCAGCGAGCATGCGCGTTTGCAGTGCCAATTCGCTGGCCATGATGACATCGTCATTGACCACGGCGGCCACTTTGTCCAGCGTTTGTTGTGCGGCGGCATCGGCGTGCGCGGCTAGCGCCGTGCTTAGCCCAGTAATGGTTAGCAAAGCGAGTGCTGCTGCGCGACAGGTGGAAACAATTTTCTTCATCGTGAAACCTTGCGTATTACCCGTGCGTGTTAAACGCGGTTAGTCATTGGTTTTGTAGCGGTCTTCGTAGCCGAAGATGCTGTCAGACAGCATGCTGTCTACGCTGTCGCCCACATTGCCCAAGCTCTTGAATTGCACTTGCAAGAAAATACCGTTGTCGGTGTCTTGCAGGCTGGTGTCGTTCACAAAGTGTTGATTGACCACCCACTGCCGCGCCACCACGCGCACGGTCCAGCAGCAACTGTCGTATTCCACACCGGCAATGGTTTCGAGATTGCGGTTGTTGGTGGCATCGCGGTTCCAGTGACCGATCAAGCTCCATTGGTTGTTGAGCGGATACGCGCCCGATACATAGAACTGCTGCACGGTGCGGTCGATGTCGGTGCCTTTGCCGATCACGGGTGTTTGTGTTGGCAGCATTAAGCCCGTTGTGGGATCGTAAACTGGTGTCAGCGCGCTCAAGATGGCGCCGGTGTAAGGATCAAACGCCGCAGGCTGCCATTCGTTTTCGCGGTCGATGTATTGATAGCCAGTGTTGAACAACATGCCTTCGCCATCGCGATAGCGCAACGCCAAGGATTGCCGTTCACGTTGGGCGGTGTCTTCGTTCCACAGTGTTTCGGTGCGCACATCCCATTTGCTCGACAAACGCGCGGCGGCATCAAACACCAGTGCGGAGCGCGAGCGATCGCGCTCGTATTGCGCTCGTTCTGGATTGTCTTCCAACACCACATCGCGTTTCGCGAGATAGAACGCTTGACCGATACCGAGGCGCAGTAATTCGCGGCCAGTGGTTGGGCTCAACAAACGCGAACTCACGCCGAGCGAAAGCTGATTGTCGTCGTCGATGTAGTCTTCGCCGGCGAGGCGGTAATCGCGGAACAGTTGTGAATAAGACAGTGACAGCGGATTGCTGTCGAAGTTGTACATATCATCCTGCTTGCCAGGATTGGAGTAGTAATAAAACAAACGCGGTTCTAAAGTTTGTGTGTAATCGCTGCCAAACAAACGCGTGTTGCGTTCGAAAATTAAACCGCTGTCGAGGCTGACATAAGCAGCCGAGGCCGAAGGGTTGCTGTCTGGTGTAAAGAACGTGGTTTCATCCAGTGATTGCGACACATGGCGCACCCCAATTTTTGGCGTAAAAAATGCACCGGCGCTGCGCAGTGGCAAAGCGATGCTGTAATCGAGATTCATGCGGCTGCCCGCAATAAATTCGCGCTCGCCGAGATAAGTGGGGCGGTTGGTAAA
>CAZHQZ010000054.1:0-4604 GCA_964534675.1 uncultured Pseudomonadales bacterium
CGTCTGCTGGAACGCGCTGCGCGCGTTAACGAAGATTACGTCGAAAAATTCACCAACGGTGCGGTGAAAGGCAAAACCGGTTCCTTGACGGCATTGCCTGTTATTGAAACACAAGCAGGCGACGTATCAGCCTTCGTTCCTACCAACGTAATTTCGATCACTGACGGTCAGATTTTCTTGGAAAGCTCGCTGTTTAACGCGGGTATACGCCCTGCGATGAACGCCGGTATTTCGGTGTCGCGTGTAGGTGGCGCGGCGCAAACTAAAATCGTTAAGAAGTTGGGTGGTGGTGTGCGTTTGGCGCTGGCGCAGTATCGCGAATTGCAAGCTTTTGCGCAGTTCGCTTCCGATTTGGATGAAGCGACGCGCGAACAGTTGCAACACGGTCAGCGCGTAACAGAACTGATGAAGCAGAAGCAGTACGCGCCGTTGTCGGTCGCAGAAATGGGTGTGTTGCTCTACGCGGTGGATAACAAATTCTTAGATGACGTTGCTGTGAATAAAATCGGCAGCTTTGAAGCTTCGCTGTTGTCGTATCTGCATGCAGAGCACAGCGCGTTGTTGGCAAAAATCAACGAAGCTGGCGACTACAATGCGGACATCGAATCTGGTATTCGCGCGGCTCTGGAGCAATTCAAAGCCACACAAACTTGGTAAGCCCAACACAGTATCGCTAAGGTAGAGAAGATATGTCAGGCGCCAAAGAGGTACGCACCAAAATTGCCAGTGTGAAAAGCACGCAAAAAATCACCAAGGCAATGGAAAAGGTGGCGTTTAGTAAAATGCGCAAAGCGCAGGAGCGTATGGCTCACGGCAAGCCGTATGCTGCGCGCATTCGCGGGGTTATTGGTCACATTGCCAACGCAACGCCTGAGTACAAGCACCGCTATATGAATGAACGCCCCGTGAAGCGCGTGGGCTATATCGTGGTGTCTACAGATCGCGGTTTGTGCGGCGGTTTGAACGCTAACGAGTTCAAAATGCTGATTAAATCCATGAAGGCGTGGACAGATCAAGGCGTGGCCGTTGATGTTTGCACCGTCGGCAGTAAAGCGCAGGCATTTTTTCGCAGCTTTGGCGGCAACGTGGTTGCTTCAGTGCGCGATTTAGGCGACGAAGCTTCGGTGGTGGATTTGTTGGGCGGCGTCAAAGTGATGCTGGACGCGTTCGACGAAGAAAAAATTGATCGTTTATTCATCGCTTATAACCAATTTGTTAACACGATGACACAGCAGCCGGTGTTAGAGCAGTTGTTACCTCTGCCGGAAGATGACGAAACCAAACGCACACACAATTGGGATTATTTGTACGAACCAGATTCGCAAGTGCTATTGGATGGTTTGTTGACGCGCTACATCGAATCACAGGTGTATCAAGGTTTTGTGGAAAACAAAGCCTGTGAGATGGCGGCGCGTATGGTGGCCATGAAAAATGCGACAGAAAATGCAGGTCAAATGATTAACGATTTGCAGTTGTTGTATAACAAAGCGCGGCAGGCGGCGATTACACAAGAATTGTCAGAAATTGTGAGTGGCGCAGCAGCAGTTTAATCGTATACCTATTACGAAATTGAAGAGGATCCAGAGATGAGTAGCGGTCGCATAGTTCAGATTATCGGTGCGGTTATTGACGTAGAGTTTCCACGCGATGCAGTGCCTCGCGTTTATGATGCTTTGAAAGTTGATGGCAAAGGTCTGACGCTGGAAGTGCAGCAACAGTTGGGTGACGGCGTAGTGCGCGCCATCGCTATGGGTTCTTCAGAAGGCATCAGCCGCGGTCTGGCGGTATCGAATACTGGCGCGGCGGTGTCTGTGCCCGTAGGCAAAGAAACGCTGGGTCGCATCATGGATGTACTGGGCGAGCCTATCGACGAGAAAGGCCCTATCGGCGAGCAAGAGCGTTGGGCGATCCACCGCAAAGCGCCGAGCTATGACGAGCAAGCCGCGAGCAACGAATTGCTGGAAACCGGCATCAAAGTTATCGACTTGGTTGCGCCTTTTGCCAAAGGCGGTAAGGTCGGTCTGTTCGGTGGTGCCGGTGTAGGTAAAACCGTAAACATGATGGAGCTGATCCGCAACATCGCGATCGAGCACAGCGGTTATTCCGTATTCGCCGGTGTCGGTGAGCGGACGCGTGAAGGTAACGACTTCTACCACGAAATGACTGACTCCAACGTTATCGACAAAGTGTCACTGGTGTACGGTCAGATGAACGAGCCGCCAGGCAACCGTTTGCGCGTAGCCTTGACCGGTTTGACCATGGCAGAAAAATTCCGTGATGAAGGTCGTGATGTATTGTTCTTCGTGGACAACATCTACCGCTATACGCTGGCGGGTACTGAAGTATCGGCGCTGTTGGGTCGTATGCCTTCGGCCGTAGGTTATCAGCCTACACTGGCGGAAGAGATGGGCGTATTACAAGAGCGTATCACCTCGACCAAAACCGGATCTATTACCTCTATCCAAGCCGTGTATGTACCGGCGGATGACTTGACGGACCCATCGCCAGCAACCACGTTCTCGCACTTGGATGCAACCGTAGTATTGAGCCGTGATATTGCCGCTAAAGGTATTTACCCTGCGATTGACCCTCTCGACTCCACTAGCCGTCAGTTGGATCCGCTGGTGATCGGTCAGGAACACTACGATGTCGCGCGCGGCGTGCAAACGATTTTGCAGCGCTACAAAGAACTGAAAGACATTATTGCGATTCTTGGTATGGATGAGTTGTCTGAAGAAGACAAACAAGCTGTTAGCCGTGCGCGTAAAATTGAGCGCTTCATGTCGCAGCCGTTCTTCGTCGCGGAAGTGTTTACCGGCTCACCTGGTAAGTATGTGTCGCTGAAAGACACCATTGCTGGCTTCAAAGGCATTTTGTCTGGTGAGTACGACCACCTGCCTGAGCAGGCGTTCTATATGGTGGGTTCGATCGACGAAGCCATTGAAAAGGCTAAAACTCTCAAATAATTGCCACCGGAAACACTCATGGTTATGACAGTACATTGCGATATTGTCAGCGCGGAAAAAGCAGTATTTTCCGGGTTGGTTGAACAGGTGGTCGCGCATGGTTCTCTCGGTGATCTCGGTGTGCAGTACGGGCACGCGCCCTTGCTGACAGCCTTGAGCCCAGGACCGGTGCGCGTGCGCAAGCAGGGCGGAGACGAAGAAATTTTCTACGTATCGGGCGGCTATCTGGAAGTGCAGCCCAACATCGTGACGATTCTGGCTGATGTGGCCGTGCGCGCAGACGATGTGGATGAAGCGGCGGCAGAAGCGGCGCGTCAACAAGCGGCGCAAGTGTTCACCAATCAGTCGGGCGAGTTGGATTACTCACGTGCTACAGCACAGTTGGCGGAAGCTGTAGCGCAAATTCGCACCATCCAGCAGTTGCGCAAAAAACTCGGCAAAGGCTGATTTTCTGTACAAAAAAGATAGAAAAAGAGGCGACAGGTGGTCGCCTTTTTTTATGGTTTAATGCGGCACAATCACACAGTAGCCACATAGGATATTCGCGCTATGCCTCTCGATATTGTCATCCTTGCAGCCGGTCAAGGTACGCGCATGAACTCTTCACTGCCCAAGGTGCTGCATCCCATTGCGGGTAAACCAATGTTGCAGCATGTGATTGATGCTGCGCACGCCTTTGACGATGCAAAAATTCATGTGGTGATTGGTCATGCTGCCGATCAGGTGCGCAGTGCCATTGCCGGCGATATTCACTGGGTGGAACAAGCGCAACAATTAGGCACAGGGCATGCTGTGTTGCAGGCGCTGCCCAAGCTGCGCAGCAACGCCACCGTATTGGTGTTGTACGGCGATGTGCCACTGGTTAATCCCGCCACGTTAAAACAAATGGTGTTGGCCACCACAGAGCGCGGCATGACGCTGTTGACGGTTGAGTTGGAAAACCCATCCGGTTACGGGCGCATTATTCGCAATCCACAAGGTTTGGTGGAGAGCATTGTCGAACAAAAAGATGCTGACGAAGAGCAGTTGCGTATACGCGAAGTGAACACGGGCATTATGGCTGTGGCTGTTGCCGATCTTGCACATTGGCTGCCTGCGTTGGATAACAAAAATGCGCAGGCTGAATTTTATTTGACCGATATTATCGAAATGGCCAGTCGCGATGGCGTGGAAATTAACACGCACACGGCGCAGAGCGAAGCGGAAGTGTTAGGCGTGAATGATCGCCATCAGCAGGCGCGACTTGAGCGCATTTATCAAGACAAACAAGCGCGCGCCTTGATGGCACAGGGCGTGACGTTAATGGATCCGCAGCGGTTCGATTGTCGCGGCCAAATCACGGTTGGTCGCGACGTAGTCATCGACGTCAACGTAGTTTTTCACGGCGATGTAGAGTTGGGCAGCCATGTGGTGATTGAACCTAATTGCGTCATCAGCAATGCAAAAATTGGCAGCGGTTCAAGAATTAAAGCCAATACGGTGATTGAAAATGCCGTGGTAGGGGAAAATGTGGACGTGGGACCTTTCGCGCGCTTGCGCCATGGAACAGTGTTGAGTAACGGCGCGAAAGTTGGCAATTTTGTGGAAACAAAAAATGCAAAATTTGGTGAAGATAGCAAAGCCAATCACTTGGCGTAT
>CAZHQZ010000054.1:4704-9140 GCA_964534675.1 uncultured Pseudomonadales bacterium
GCAGTGCGCTGCACGATTGCGCAATTAGAAGGCGCGTATGCTTTAGCCGTCATTGCCGTGCGCGAGCCGCAAAAAATTGTTGTGGCGCGCGAGGGCAGTCCGCTGGTGGTGGGCATGGGTTACGGTGAAAATTTTGTTGCTTCCGATCCGCTGGCGCTGCGCATGATTACGGATCAATTTATTTATCTCGCTGAAGGTGATGTGGCGGTTGTCACACAGGATGCTGTAGCGGTGTGGGATAAAAAAGGCGTGCAGCAACAGCGCGCGGTGGAAAAAGTTGAAGAGTTGCACGATGTGGCTGATAAAGGCAGTTATCGCCATTTTATGTTGAAAGAAATTTTTGAACAGCCAACAGTTTTTGAGCAGACATTGCAGGGAAGAATTGCCAAAGATCATTTGGTGGAAGAATGTTTTGGTGCAGAGGCGCGTGAAAAATTAGACGCAGCGAAAGCTGTGCAAATTGTGGCTTGTGGCACCAGTTATCACGCCGGAATGGTGGCGCGTTATTGGATAGAACAATACGCTGGCTTGCCCTGTCAGGTGGAAGTGGCCAGCGAGTTTCGCTATCGCCAGCGCAAGCCGTTGCCCAATACCTTGTTTGTGGCTATCTCGCAGTCGGGTGAAACAGCCGATACCTTGGCGGCGCTGAAAAATCTGGATCGCAGCAGTTATATCGGCAGCTTGGCAGTGTGCAATGTGGCTAATAGCGCGTTGGTGCGCGAGAGTGATTTTTCCTTGATGACCTTGGCTGGGCCTGAAATCGGTGTGGCTTCCACCAAAGCCTTTACCAGTCAGTTGGTGGCTTTGCAGTTGTTAGTGCTGGCTTTGGCGCGTCGCAATCAACCGGATGCGCAACAGGAAAAAGCGTGGATAGATTCCTTGCACCAGTTGCCGGCTCTGTGTCGCGAAGTGTTGAAGCTGGATCCTGAAATTAAAAAAATCGCCAAAGTGTTTGACGAAATTCACAGCACTTTATTTTTAGGGCGCGGCGAACAATTTCCGGTGGCGCTAGAAGGCGCGCTCAAGCTGAAGGAAATTTCTTATATTCATGCAGAAGCGTATCCGGCGGGTGAATTGAAGCACGGTCCACTGGCGCTGGTAGATAAACACATGCCTATCGTGGCGCTGCTGCCAGACAATGCGCTGACCGACAAAATGATGTCGAACTTGGAAGAAGTGCGCGCGCGCGGTGGGCAATTAATTGTGTTGCGTGAGCAAAATCATGTGATGGATGAAACGGGGATTTGCTGCATCCGCCTGCCAGAGATGCCAGCCAGTTTAATGCCTATTTTGTACAGCATTCCTTTGCAATTACTGGCGTACCATGTGGCGGTGATGCGCGGTACGGATGTGGATCAGCCGCGCAACCTCGCCAAGAGTGTAACGGTGGAATAATCGCCGCATGATTTTACGTTAGCGGCGATCACCTGCGGTGTAGTTGATTTTGAGTGCGCGCTCTTTAATCAGTTGCAGAATTTCTTCGCGGTCGGCGGCAACTAGTGATGGGTGTGAAGCCGCTGCGGGGTTTTCAACAAAAAATTTTTCCAGTGCCATCAGGTCGCGATACACATCTTCTGGGAAACCTTGGCGATTCTCGCGACCGCGTTCTACTAGCATCAAGGTATCCATGTAGTTAAAGAAAGCGGGGAAGCCCCACAGCTTTTTAACTTTTTCGTAGACGTGTGTGAGTTTTTTTAAGGCTTCGCAACTGTCGAGCAGTGCGAGACCGTCGGCGTGGGTGATAGGCTTGAGTACGGGGATGTCATCGGTCATGTTGGCAGCCTTGAATGATGCTGTTGCGAGGGAGTCTAACACGCTTGTTTTGCTTCGGGGTTAAGCCATTTTTTGAAACAGTAGATCATGGACGACATGCCCCAAGTTTTCGCCGCGCCGTTCAAATTTGGTTTCAGGGCGGTAATCAGGCCTTGTGCTGTACTGCGAATCGCCTGTTAGATTGTTGAGCTGCGAGTGCGCCGATGCCACTTCGAGCATCACCTCTGCATAAGGTTCCCAATCAGTGGCCATGTGCAGCACACCATCCACATGCAGTTTTTGCACGACGAGGTTGATAAATGCGGGCTGCACAATGCGGCGTTTGTGGTGGCGGCTCTTGTGCCACGGATCGGGGAAGTAGAGTTGCACGCGGGTTAGGCTCTGATCGGCGATGCAATCGTTGAGCACATCAATGGCGTCGGCACAGAATATGCGCAGATTTTGCAAATTGCGCTTGCGGGCTTCGCTCATCAAACGGCCGACACCCGGCACATGCACTTCGATACCGATAAAGTTTTGCGCTGGATTTTTTTCAGCCATTTCCAGCAGAGAATCGCCCATGCCAAAGCCGATCTCTAACACCAGCTCGTTAGCAGAGTTGGGAAAAGCCTGCGCCAATGCAGTGCGGCCTTGGTGCAAGTCGAGACCAAAAACAGCCCAATCTTCGACCAGTGCTTTTTCTTGCGCCGGCGTGATGCGCCCACTGCGAATAACGTAGGAACGGATAGATTTTTGCTTGAATTGTGGTTGCAGCGTGCGCATAAAAAACAGTGTCAGCGATGAATCAACCCGTCTAGCGGTGACGAGGCGCTGGCGTACAGCTTGCGCGGCATGCGACCGGCGAGAAAGGCTTCGCGCCCCGCTTCCACGGCTTTTTTCATGGCGCTGGCCATCAACACTGGGTTTTGTGCGTGAGCGATGGCGCTGTTCATCAGCACGCCGTCGCAGCCAAGTTCCATGGCGATAGTTGCATCAGAGGCCGTGCCGACACCAGCGTCGACAATGATCGGCACGCTCGCGTTTTCCAAAATCATCATCAAGTTGTAAGGATTGCGAATGCCGAGACCGGAGCCAATCGGCGCGCCCAGTGGCATCACCGCGCAGCAGCCGATTTCTTCCAAGCGTTTGGCAACCAGTGGATCGTCGCTGGTGTACACCATCACATCAAAGCCGTCTTTCACTAATTCTTCGGCGGCGATCAGAGTCTCGGTGACATTGGGAAATAAAGTTTTTTGATCGCCCAAGACTTCCAGCTTCACCAGCTTGTGACCATCCAACAATTCGCGCGCCAGCTTGCAGGTGCGCACGGCTTCGGCGGCGGTATAGCAACCGGCGGTGTTGGGCAGGATGGTGTAGCGTGAGGGTGGCACCACATCCAACAAATTGGGTTCGTTGGGATTTTGGCCGATGTTGGTGCGGCGCACGGCGACGGTAATCATTTCAGCGCCAGAGGCCTCGGTCGCCGCTGCGGTTTCGGCGAGGTCTTTGTATTTGCCGCTGCCGACGATCAGGCGCGAGTGATAGGTTTTACCGGCGATGACCAGCGGTTTGTCCTGCGTATTCATATTTAGCCTCCGCCGATGGCATGCACAATTTCCACGCGATCACCGCTGCGCAACACAGTGGTGGCGTGCGTGCTGCGCGGCACGATGGTTTCGTTGATTTCGATAGCAATGCGCTTGTTCGCCAGTCCCTGTTGCTCGACCAATTGCGCGATGGTGGTGGCTTCTGGCACGGCAATGTCCGCGCCGTTCAGGATAATCTGCACGACTTACTGCCCTTTGAATCCGGCGTAGACCAAACAGCCCCACGCCACGAGCCACAGCACGCCGCCGATGGGAGTAATCGCACCGAGCCAGCGCTGGCCAGTCAAGCACAGCAAGTAGAGGCTGCCACTGAACAGGGCTATGCCCGCAATGAACAGCCAACCGCTCACCGTGAGAGCGCGTGGACTGAAACCTTGCGCTAGTAAAATGCCGACACCCAATAACGCCAGTGTGTGCCAGAACTGGTACTGCACAGCGGTTTGCCACACGGCGAGCAAATCAGCGGGCAGACGATCCTTCAAGCCGTGCGCGCCAAAGGCGCCTAACGCGACGGCCAAGAAGCCGCTGATGGCCGCCAAAGTGATGAAAGGAGAAGCAAGAGGCATACAAAACTGGTCATAAAAATGAACGCGCATTGTAGCAGTTTGAAAAGGTTGGAATTAAATGACTTCTGGATTTCCTATGACTTGCGACTATGATTAGTTGCATAAAACAGGGAAGTGGATCATGGGGAAACATGAATATAAAAGGCGGTGCGTTGAAATGGCTGCTGGTGATGAATCCCTGAATGCGTTTGTGTGTGAGGCGATTCGTGAGAAGTTGTCACGCTGTCAGCAACTGGCGTGAGTGACATTGGCTAGTTCAAAAATAGTGATTGCATACACATCGAAGTTACTCTGCCCCCCAGAACTCGGTTTCATTGTCACGGTGCAGGATTGAGAGAAATCCCCTCGATGTTATTGATTACTGTCTCTGCTTTGCAGGTAAGTGTCGCGGCATGTTTTCCGGCAATTTCGACATTGATGCCGGATTCTCCTTCTTCCGTCATCTTGTCCACGGAACTGAACACTTCGTACACCGTGTTTCCATTGGGAATTTGCACGCTGTAGCTCATGT
>CAZHQZ010000055.1:0-9016 GCA_964534675.1 uncultured Pseudomonadales bacterium
AAATTGTTGGAGAAGCAAAAAGCCGGCAAGAAACGTATGAAGCAAATTGGTCATGTTGAAATTCCACAAGAAGCATTTTTGGCAGTACTAAAGGCAGATTGATTATGTTTATTGCAATATTGTCTGGTGCATTGGTGGCTAGCGTCATCATCTGGTTGATACAAGAGGGTGCGGGTCGCGCGGTACGCGTACAAGCACTGGCAAGAAGCCACGGCAGTATTGCGGCGACATTGCACGAGAAAATGCCCGCTTGGTTTCAAAGTTTATCGGTGATGGTCGTGCTGGCTTGGTTAGCAGTGGCTGCGGTGTTACTGGGGGCAGCCAGTCAATCAGGCATCGGTGATATCGGTGATTTTTCACTCATTTTGGTCTTGCTGGTGTTGGCGGCAGGGATTGTGGTGGGAGCAGACAAATTATTCTTCACTCGCCGCCGTGTGCGTTTGATGGGCGCGGCAAATGTGCAGCGCGTGCTGTCGCAAATCAAAGCGGTGGAAGAAAAGCAAAAAATTGTGGATTGGGCAGAAAAAGATTTTGTGGTAGCTGAATACGCCAAATCTTTTTTTCCTGTGTTGTTTGTGGTGTTGGTGTTGCGCTCTTTTTTGTTTGAGCCGTTCAAAATTCCTTCAGCGTCGATGGTGCCCACGCTGCTGGTGCACGATTTTATCCTCGTCAATAAGTTTGCTTACGGTGTGCGCTTGCCGGTTATCGGCACCAAAATTATTTCCGTGGGAGAGCCGGCGCGAGGCGATGTGATGGTGTTTTATCCACCGAATGACAAGCGTTATTTCATCAAGCGCGTTATCGGGTTGCCTGGCGATCACATCCAGCTCAAAGACAATGTGCTGTACATCAACGGTGTGCAAATGCGGCAACAGCAAGTGCGGATCGACGATGCTGGTTTTCCCTATATGTTGGTTATGAAAGAGAACTTGCAGCCCACAGAACACTTGTTGCAGAAAGTTTCTTTGACCACGCCGCAAAGCAACTACGAAACCGTGGTGCCGGCAGGTTCATATTTCATGATGGGCGATAACCGCGACAACAGCAGCGACAGCCGGTTTTGGGGCGCAGTGCCTGAGGCGAACATCGTCGGCAAAGCGGTCTATGTCTGGATGCACTGGGAGGGGCTGTCAGGCTTGCCCTCGTTCGCACGCAATGGTGTAATCGAATAACAATCTAACCTTAATCAAGCAGGTGCTGCCTATGAAACTGCCAAGTAAACAACACGGCGCTACGATGTGGGAGATGTGCCTGTATATTTTTGTTTTTCTTACTGTGGTTACCACCGCGTTGAAATTGGGGCCTCTGTATATTCAAGATCGAAATATTGGCTCCGCCTTGAATGCCTTGAGTGAATCGATGAGTGGTGATGTCACCAACGAGGCAATTAAAGATCGACTCTCAAAAACTTTTCAGGTCAGTATGATTGATGATAAATACCTGAGTGATTTAGAGGTTGATCGCACAGGTGTGACGCCCGTGCTAAAAATGGATTACGAAGTGCGCACGCCGTTTGTGGGTAATGTTGAAGTGATTTTGCATTTTTCTCATGCCGTCAAATTGACGTCGGTTCGCTAGTGAATGACGCTGTTGCCTCTCTGGAAAAACACCTAGGTTATGTTTTTACAGATCGGCGTCTTTGCTTACAGGCGTTGACGCATCGCAGTCATGGCGCTCAGCATAATGAGCGCCTAGAGTTTCTCGGTGATGCCATTCTCGATTTTTTAATTGCAGAAACGCTGTATCGAAATAATGCCACTGCTACCGAGGGTGAGTTGTCGCATATGCGCGCCCATGTGGTGCGCGGTGAGCAGTTGGCGAAAATAGGTGAAGCCCTGCACATTGCGCAGTGGATAGCGCTGGGAACTGGCGAAGAAAATGCCGGTGGCAGACAGCGCACAGCTTTGATAGCCGATGCTGTTGAAGCGGTTATTGCTGCCGTGTATTTGGATGGTGGTTTAGCGGCTTGCAGTGCGGTGGTGAATCGGTTGTTTCTGCCGCTGTTAGCCAGCGTGACACCAAGCGTAGGCAAAGATGCCAAAACTACCTTGCAGGAGTATTTACAGTCGCGCCATTTGCCCTTGCCCGTGTATGAATTGGTTGCACGCAGCGGTAGCGACCACAACGCGACCTTCACCATGGCGTGTGTAGTCGCGGCCTTGCAAGAACGCGCGGAGGGTGTGGCATCCAGCCGCAAACAAGCTGAGCAATTAGCGGCTAAAAAAATTCTTACTAAATTGGGTCTGTAAGCTGAGATGATTCGATGAAAAAAAATAATCCCACACAATCAACACCAGAAAAACACTGTGGCATGGTGGCTGTTGTGGGTAGACCCAATGTGGGGAAATCAACGCTGCTCAATCATCTGGTGGGGCAGAAGTTGTGCATTACGTCACGCAAACCGCAAACCACGCGACATTTGATTCTCGGTATCAAATCGACAGAGAACTGCCAAATTATTTTTGTGGATACGCCGGGCATGCACAAAGGCGGCAAGCATGCGATGAACCAGCGCATGAATAAATCGGCCGCCGCGGTGTTGCACGATGTGGATATTGTGCTGTGGGTGGTGGATCGTGCTGTGTGGACGGATGAAGACGAGCAGGTGTTACAACGGCTGACCGCTACGGAATGCCCAGTAATTTTGGCAATCAACAAAACGGACAAGGTGGAGGAGAAAGCGTCTCTGCTGCCGGTGATTTCTCGCTATGCGGAATTACGCCCTTTTTTAGCAGTGATTCCTGTGTCGGCGCTACAGGGTACGGGTTTGGATGTGTTAGAGGATGTAATTGCAAAACATTTGCCTGTTTCTGACTTTATTTACCCCGAAGATCAATTGACCGATAAAAGTGAACGCTTTTTTGCGGCAGAAATTGTGCGCGAAAAAATTATTCGCCAGTTGGGTGAAGAGCTGCCCTATCAAACAGCCGTGGAGATTGAGCAGTTTGTAGATGATGCAGGTTTGTTGCGCATCGCGGCGCTGATTATCGTGGAAAAAGAAGGGCAGAAGAAAATTGTGATTGGCGATGGCGGTGAACGCCTGAAGAAAATTGGCCAGCAGGCGCGATTGGATATGGAGCAAATGTTCGGTGCCAAAGTAATGTTGAAGCTGTGGGTGAAAGTGCGGCGCGGCTGGGCCGATAATGAAAGAGCGTTAAATAGCTTGGGTATTGAATAACGCAGGCGGTATAGCGGTATGTCGCGCGGGTTTCTTCTGCACAGTCGTCCTTTTAAAGAATCCTCGGTGATTGCCGCTTTTATGACGGATACCGATGGCAGAATTGATCTGATTGTGCGCTCTGTACGCGGTAAGCCCAATAAAAAAAACAAACCCGTTCTACCTTTTTGCCTGTATGACCTGTCTTGGGTGGGGCGCGGTGAATTAAAAAACCTCCACAGTTTTGAAGCGGTGGAATCACCTGTGGCTTTGCAGGGGACGCATTTGTTTTGCGGCTTGTATCTCAATGAGTTGTTGTATTACTTGCTGCCCGCGCTGGAAGCAGATCCAGCGTTGATGCGTTTGTATGCGCTGTCCATCGCGCAGTTGTCCACGCAAGAACCGCCGGAGCCAACTTTGCGTTTGTTTGAGGCGAGTTTGCTGGATAGCTTGGGCTATGGCATTGATTGTTTTCGCGATGCGGCAGGCGCTGCTTTGCAGCCGGAGCAACACTATCGTTTTGTGCCGGAGCAGGGCTTGGTCAGCGTGGCTGCGGCTTCTGTCGCCGAGGTGGGAAAAGGTTGCGATTTTATGGCGATGGGCAACAAAGATTTCTCAAGCGCTGCGGTAAAAAAATTGGCCAAAGCGACCTTGCGCTGTGCGTTGGCAGCTTGCTTGGGTGGAAAAAAATTGCGCAGTCGAGAGCTGTTTTTGTAGTAATAAGACGAATTATTTTGCGCCAGTTTTTTGTGCGCGTTTTAAGCGCGCCCGCGCAGATTTCTCGCCGCCGGCAGCGGCTTGCTCCAGCCAATACAGATATTGTGTGTGGTCTTGTGGTGCACCATTGCCGGCGTAGTACATCCGCGCCAAGAGCATTTGTGCATGGGCATCGCCAGCGACTGCGCAGGGTTGCAACAGTGCAAAAGCACGGTCAAATTCATGCTTGGAGAATGCGCGCAGCCCTGCATCGCGCTGTTGGGTATCTATCGTGTGGTTCATGTCTCTGTGTGCGTGTGAGCGCTGTGTAATAACGAGGGCAATGTAGCAGGTTGCTGGCACTTTAGCCTGCGCTATCGCTACAATCTGTCCACAATAATAGATGGCTGAACGCAAGGGCGTACATGGGCACGCAATACGAGGAATTTTTTCTGCGACACCCAGCGCAGGATAACTATCGCTTGTTGCGTGTTTATGCGTGGTATCGCGCATTGCTGTCTTGCGTGCTATTGGCCTTGTTTGTAGTGGATGCCACCTCCAGTGTTTTGGGGCGCTCGCATCCTGATTTATACGGCTACACCATTTCTATTTACGCTTTTATTAGTGCCTTGTTGTTGGGCAGCGTATTGTTGGTACGCAAAGAGCCGGTCTCAGGCCATATTTTTGCAGTGTGTCTGGTGGATGTTATTTTTCTCACCATCATTATGTATTGCAGCGGTGGAATTGCGAGCGGTTTAGGGTCACTCATTTTCATCACCGTGGCTGCCAGCAGTATTTTTTTGCAAGGGCAAATTGCAACATTGCTGGCGGCGTTATCGTGTATTGCTATTTTGTTGGAAAGCCTTGTCAGCGGTTATGTGGGGCGTGTGGACATCAACCCCGTGGCGGTGGCACTGCTCGGGTTGTTGTTGTTTGTCACCTCGTTATTGTTTCAGTATTTAGCGCGTCGTATACAAGCGACGCAGCGCTCGGCTTTGGAACAGGCCGAACAGGCGGCGACGCTGCAAAAACTGAATGAAATGATTGTGCAGCGGATGAATACCGGCATCGTGGTATTGGATGGCGATGGTTTGATGTTGTTGTACAACGAATCAGCGGCGCGCTTGCTGTCTTTCCCCATGACATTTGATATGCGTGACCAGTTGCATTTTAGTCGCCATGAAGCGGCGCAAAAAATTCTGGAGCAATGGTTGGAACATCCTTTAAAGCGCCCTGCTGCCTTGCAGGTAGAAGAAGGAGGGCTAGAAATCCAACTCAATTTTGCGCGCATGGAAAATAACAACAATGATTTAATTTTAGTGTTTGTGGAAGACACCAGAAAAATTTCACAGCAGGCACAGCAGTTAAAATTGGCGTCACTGGGGCATCTCACGGCCAGTATTGCCCATGAGGTGCGCAACCCTTTGGGGGCTATCAGCCATGCCGCGCAACTGTTGCAAGAGTCGGAAGCTTTGTCAGAAGCCGATCAGCGCCTTTCTGCCATCATTCAAAATCACTCACTGCGTGTTAACGGTATTATTGAAAATGTATTGCGTTTGTCGCGGCGCGATGTGTCTAGTCCTGAAAAATGTGATTTGTGTGTCTGGTTAAAAAGTTTTGTTAAACAGCATGAGCAGACGTACGGTCAGCCGGTCAATATTCAGTTGGATTTGCCTAGCACGGCGGTGCCTATTTATTTTGATCTCAGCCAGTTAGAGCAGGTATTGGCTAACTTGTGCGCCAATGGTTTGCGCTATAGTGAGAAAGCAACGGGAGATATGAAAATTACACTGCGCGCGTATGTGCACAGCATTTTGGATATTCCTTGTCTGGATGTGATCGACTACGGGGTAGGGCTGAGTGCGCAACAAAGTCAGCAGGTTTTCGAACCGTTTTTTACCACAGAGACCAAAGGAACGGGGCTGGGTTTATATATTGCGCGTGAGCTGTGTTTGGCTAATCAGGCGAGCCTTGAATATCGACGCACACAAGAAGGTTTGAGTTGTTTTCAAATTTGTTTTTCACACTCTATTCGGATGATAGTGTAGATCATGAGTAAAAAAGTGACGGCATTGATTGTTGATGATGAGCCAGACATTAGGGAGTTGCTGGAAATTACTTTGGGGCGCATGAGTTTGCGCACCGTCAGTGCGGGCGATGTGGCGACGGCAAAACAACTGCTGCGCGATGAAAAAGTATCGCTGTGTTTAACCGATATGCAGTTGCCAGATGGCAATGGTTTGACATTGGTACAGCATATCCAAAATGAATATCCGCACATTCCGGTGGCGGTAATTACGGCATTTGGCAGTATGGACACAGCCATCAGCGCTCTGAAAGCTGGCGCGTTTGATTTTGTGTCCAAGCCGGTCAACCTTGAGCAGTTGCGCGGTTTGGTGGATGCGGCGTTGAAGTTGCAAAAAACCGAAGCCAGTGGTGAGAGTAATAACGATCTTTTATTGGGCAATAGCGATGTGATGCAGCGCTTGCGCGCACAAATTGCCAAACTCGCGCGCAGCCAAGCGCCGATTTATATTCACGGCGAATCAGGTAGCGGCAAAGAATTGGTGGCGCGCTCCATTCACCTCAAAGGTTCCAGAGCAAACCAACCTTTTGTGGCGGTGAACTGCGGCGCTATTCCTTCAGAATTGATGGAAAGTGAATTTTTTGGCCACAAGAAAGGCAGTTTTACCGGCGCCACAGCAGACAAACAGGGTTTATTCCAAGCAGCCAATGGCGGCACTTTGTTTTTAGATGAAGTGGCCGATTTGCCCTTGGATATGCAGGTGAAATTGCTGCGTGCGATTCAAGAAAAATGTGTGCGCCCTGTGGGAGCAGAAAAAGAAATTTCGGTCGATGTGCGAGTATTGAGTGCTACACATAAAGATTTGTCGGCAGAAACACAGGCAGGGCGTTTTCGGCAAGACTTGTTTTATCGCATCAATGTTATCGAGTTGAGTGTGCCGCCGCTGCGTGAGCGCGGCGAAGATATTTTGTTGCTGGCGTACCGCTTTCTCGATCAATTTGCCAAAGAAATGCAGTTGCCAGCGGCAGCGCTGGCAGATGATGCTGTGTACGCGCTGAAACATTACGCTTTTCCCGGCAATGTGCGCGAGTTGGAAAATATTCTCGAGCGCGCATTTACTTTGTGTGACGACGATGTGATTAGTGCGGCAGATTTGCATTTGGGTGCAAAAGCCAATGACAGCTCGCCGCTGCCTGAGGTCAACCAAATCGAAGTGCCAGAAGGTATCGCAGAGCTGGATTCTTATTTGGAGTCCATTGAGCGCGGTATTATCACGCGCGCTTTGGAAGCCAATCGCTGGAATAAAACGGCGACGGCTCAAAAATTGGGGATTTCATTCCGTCAGTTGCGCTACCGTTTGAAGAAGCTGGGCATGGATGATTGAGCAACAAACTGCTCACAATAAAAAAGGGAAAATTGCTTTGCGCTCGGTGGGATAGTCAGAAAACTTTTCGCGATACCAGCGGTGTGAAGAGATGGCTTTCGGCACTAAATTGGCTGCTGTAAAACAGACAAACGCCACGGCGGGCAGCGACCACCCTGCGAGCGCAAAACCTGTCCATTGCAGAATTTCGCCGAGATAGTTGGGGCAAGACACCCAGCGATACGCGCCGCCGTGCGGGATTTTGTAGCCAGTTTCTCCGGGCTGGCGCAAGTTGCGCAGAATGGCATCCGATTGTTTGGCCAGCGTGAAGCCCGCGCCAAACAGCAGCAGGCCGGCAATGAAACGCGGGTCGAGCAGCCAAGCATTGCTGTGTAAATGTGTGGCGAGCGTGGAGAGAAACCAGCCGTTGAGTGCGCCGTTGACAGCATTGAACGCCATGCCAAATGACAACAGAATCATTTTGTAACGGGCTTCCGGTTTAACGCGCAATGTGAAAGGGTAAATAAAGGTGCGATGGAAATAGTGAATTTGAAACAAGGCAAACAACATAAGCGGGGCGGCTGCCAGTGTGTGCTCGCCTATCCAATAAAAATACAACATGCCAGCAAAAGCGGGCAGCTCTAAAATAAACCAGCCGAAGCGCATGTTGACGCCGGGTCCCCAGCCCTCGCGTTCTTGTTTACCGTAAGGTGCAGAAATAAACATTAAAATGCAAAAAGTTAGCAACGAAGCGCCAAAAACACATAGCAGTAAAAAATGATAGGTGGCCAGTTCCATCGTCTTGTCCTTGTTATGCCAGAATGCTGGCGATCATAACGTATGCCTATAGGAATGCCCATGTTTACACTGCACGAACAACTGCAAAAAGACTGCACAGTTATCGGCGAATTGCCACTGTGTACCTTGCTTTTGATGAATGATGCCAACTACCCGTGGTTTGTATTGGTGCCGCGCCGTGAGCAGGTGCGCGAGTGGTATGAGTTATCAGAGTACGATCAACAGCAACTGTTACAAGAAACCAATCGTTTGGCGGCGTATGTGCAGCAGAAAACACTCGCTAAGAAAATGAATATTGGTGCGTTGGGCAATATGGTGCCGCAATTGCATGTGCATGTGATTGCGCGCTTTGAACATGATGTTGCTTGGCCTGCGCCGGTGTGGGGCAAAGTTTCTGCAAAACCTTATGCAGAAAATGATTTAAACAATATGATGGCGTTGGGGAAAGGATTTATGGCGTTGTAGTTTATTGTGCTGTAGTTTCATGACTTGCAAAATGTGTCACCACCAAACTGCCTGCTATATCCCCCTCCACATTGACAGACGTGCGCACCGTATCCAGCACGCGATCTATCGGCAATAAAATCGCAATGGCTTCCACCGGCAACCCCACCGATTGCAACACCATCACCATCGTCACCATGCCAGCACTGGGGATGCCGGGCGCACCCACCGATACCAGCATCGCCGTGAGGCAGACCACAATTTGCTGCAATAAATTGAGTTCGATACCGCACAGTTGCGCGACAAACAAAGCGGCTCCCGCTTCGTACAAAGCTGTGCCATCCATGTTCATGTGCGCGCCCAGTGGTGCAACAAAATTGGCGATGTCTTTGGGCACGCCCATGTCACGTTCTAAACAGTTGAGTGTGACAGGCAATGTAGCGGAGCTAGAACTGGTGGCAAATGCCGTGAGCAGCGCAGGGCGCGCGCGGCGCAAAAAAGTGATGGGCGAGTGGCGTGTGAGCAACCACAG
>CAZHQZ010000056.1:0-1106 GCA_964534675.1 uncultured Pseudomonadales bacterium
TAAGTGCGGTATTCCGCGTTGATGGTGACGTAATCATGCGAGAAGTCACAAGTCCACACGGTTTCACTCACTGCGCCGCGCTGCAATTCCACGCGAATCACAATTTCTTCCGGTGTCATTGCCGCTACGCCTTGCGCTTCTGCGTAGGAAGGCGCACGACCACCACCGGCAACAATTTGCACGTCATTCAAAAAAATGTTGATGCGCGATGTATCCAACGCTGCAATACCACTGCGACCAATCGCCGCCAAAATACGCCCCCAGTTGGGATCCGATGCAAACAGCGCAGTTTTAACCAGCGGCGATTCGGCAATTGCATACGCGGCGCGCAAACATTCATCGCTGTCATGGCCGCCGTTAATCACTACAGAAATAAATTTGGTCGCGCCTTCACCGTCGCGCACTATCGCCTGCGCCAATTCGACAAACACAGACTCTATCGCTGCGGCAAAAGCACTCCATTCAGCTGATGCAGGCGTTAACGCAACACCAGAACCGCCGGTGGCTGCCAACATGCAGGCATCATTGGTTGAGGTATCGCCATCAATGGTGATGCGATTAAACGATTTATCTGCTACGACTTGCAGCAGCGCTTGCAAATCTTTCTGCGCTACTTGCGCATCGGTGGCCACAAAACCCAACATGGTAGCCATATTGGGTTTAATCATACCTGCGCCTTTGCTGATGCCAGTGATCGCAACCGTTTTGCCACTCAATACAATTTTGCGCGAAGCGAGTTTAGGGCGCGTGTCCGTGGTCATAATGCCTTCAGCAGCGCGCAACCAATGCTCGGCAGATAAATCTGACAGCGCCACTGGCAAGCCTGCGATCAATTTTTCCATCGGCAGTAATTCACCAATCACGCCCGTAGAAAACGGCAAAATATTTTCTGCTGCAACGCCGGCAATTTTTGCCAAACTGGCACAACTGCGCTGCGCATCCAACATACCCTGCTCGCCCGTACCGGCGTTGGCACAGCCGGTATTAATCAACCAATAGCGACAAGCACTGGTTGCCAAATGTTTTTTTGCCACATGCACGGGCGCGGCGCAAAAAGCATTTTTTGTAAATGCCGCAGCCACACTGGTGTTTTCTGCCAATTCAAA
>CAZHQZ010000056.1:1206-4113 GCA_964534675.1 uncultured Pseudomonadales bacterium
GCGGCAGGTTTGCGCGCAGCACCTTCAGTTGAATCCGCTTCGGCATCACCGTGCAAGGCAGACGCTTGTGCGTGTTGCAGTTGCAAATTTTCTTGCTCGCGGCGGCGCTGCTCTTCCATCGCTTCAATTTCTTCACGCGATGCAATGCGCACATGGAATAACACCCGCACCACTTCCGCTTTGATGTTGTCTAACAGCATACGGAACAATTCAAACGATTCGCGCTTGAATTCTTGTTTAGGATCGCGCTGCGCATAAGCGCGCAAGTTAATACCTTGACGCAAATAATCCATGCTCGCCAAGTGATCCTTCCACAAATTATCCAACACTTGCAGCATGATCTGCTTTTCCACCTGCCGCATAATTTGCTCAGAGCCTTCGCATTTTTTACTGTAATGCTCAGCCGCCGCTTGTTGCGCACGCTCACGAATAGCATCTTCAGACAAATTGACATCCTGTTTCAGCCACTCTGTCACCGGCACAGATATACCAAAATCACTGTCAAACGCCTGCTCCAAAGCCGGCAAATCCCACTGCTCAGGAAAGCTCTGCGGTGGAATAAATTGTGTGATTAAACTGCTGACGACATCATTGCGAATCGCGGTAATGATTTCAGAAACTTCTTCCGCTTCCAAAACATCATTGCGCTGCTGATAAATAACTTTCCGCTGATCGCTGGCTACGTTGTCGTATTCCAACAACTGTTTACGAATATCAAAGTTGCGCCCTTCCACTTTGCGCTGTGCTTTTTCAATAGAGCTCGTCACCATTTTGTGTTCAATGGCTTCACCGCGCTGCATGCCCAGCGCTTGCATAATACTTTTCACGCGATCTGAGGCAAAAATTCGCATCAAATCATCTTCTAATGACAGATAAAAACGCGACAAACCCGGATCACCTTGACGACCGGCACGACCGCGCAACTGGTTGTCGATACGGCGCGATTCGTGGCGCTCTGTGCCCAAAATATGCAAGCCGCCCGCCGCCAACACTTGATCGTGGCGCTGCTGCCATGCAGCTTTCGCGGCATCAATCTCTGCCTGCGATGGATTTTCCAGAGCTTCTACATCCGCTTCCCATTTACCGCCCAACACAATATCTGTACCGCGACCGGCCATATTGGTGGCAATCGTTACAGTAGACGGACGACCAGCTTGCGCAATAATTTCCGCTTCGTGCGCGTGATATTTTGCATTCAATACGCGGTGTGGAATATCGGCCGCCTGCAAACGATTTGACATTTCTTCTGAGGTTTCTACCGAGGCTGTTCCCACCAACACCGGCACACCCTGCGCCACAAAACGTTTAACGTCTTCAATAATCGCTTCGTATTTTTCTTCTTTGCTGATGTACACCAAATCATTCAAATCTTTGCGCAACAGCGGACGGTTGGTGGGAATCACCACCACATCCAATCCGTAAATTTGCATGAACTCCGGCGCTTCAGTATCTGCTGTTCCTGTCATGCCTCCCAATTTTTTATACATGCGGAAATAATTTTGGAACGTTGTGGAAGCCATCGTTTGGCTTTCACTTTGTATCGCTACGCCCTCTTTCGCTTCTAAGGCTTGGTGCAGACCTTCTGACAAACGACGGCCGTGCATGGTGCGACCTGTGTGCTCATCGATCAAAATCACTTGATTGTCTTGCACGATGTATTCCACATCGCGGTGAAACAAGGTGTGTGCGCGCAAAGCAGCGTGAATGTGATGCAGCAAACTCAAATTGGTGACGGCATACAAACTGTCATTGGCATCCAGAATGCCATCGCGTATCAATAACTGCTCAATCAGTTGATGACCCTCTTCTGTCAACTCAGCCTGACGCATTTTTTCATCCAGCACATAGTGACCAGGAGATTCTTCTGTTTGCGCTTGCAAGCGCGGCATAAGTGCGTTGATGCGTTTGTACAATTCAGAACTGTTTTCCGCCGCGCCAGAAATAATCAGCGGCGTGCGCGCCTCGTCGATCAAAATGGAATCCACTTCATCCACAATCGCGAAGCTCAAACCGCGCTGCACTTTGTCTTCAACACTCAACGCCATGTTGTCGCGCAGATAATCAAAACCGTATTCGTTGTTGGTGCCGTAAGTAATATCGCAAGCATACGCAGCGCGTTTTTCTTCCTGATTTTGACCAGAAAGAATAATGCCCAAGCTCATGCCCAATTTTTCATACACCGCGCGCATCCAACTGCCGTCGCGATTGGCGAGATAATCATTCACCGTCACCACATGCACGCCCTTGCCAGGCAGCGCATTGAGATACACCGGCAGCGTTGCCACCAGCGTTTTACCTTCACCCGTGCGCATCTCGGCAATTTTGCCTTCGTGCAGCACCATGCCGCCGATCATCTGCACATCAAAATGGCGCATACCCAATACGCGGCGCGCGGCTTCGCGCACGCAGGCAAAGGCCTCTGGCAGCAGTTGCTCCAGTGTTTCACCTTTTTGCAAGCGTTCACGAAACTCGACAGTCTTGTGTTGCAATTCGCTGTCAGTAAGTTTTTCCAGTGTGGGCTCGAATGCGTTGACTTTGGCGACAACCTTGCGAAGACGCTTTAATTCGCGCTCGTTTTTGCTGCCAAAAACTTTCTTGAGAACTGTGCCAATCATGATGGAACCACACTGCGTAGGGGGCGCAAAATATCGCACAAATCAGCCACCTACGCCACCGATAGGCTCAGTGCAGCGCCGTTATACACACCGTTTTTTCGCCGTTCATCACCTGCAATGTTGCTGCGTGATCTGTGCGCGCAATGCCATAAGCATTGCCTGCACTGTACTTCACACCACTGGCACGCGGCAGCACACTGGCGCGCACCGGATGCAGCAGACCGCGCACCGCGCCAGCACTATCGGCAATCAACCCGTATTGCCAAGCTACCGCATCCAACTGGCCGTACCA
>CAZHQZ010000056.1:4213-7001 GCA_964534675.1 uncultured Pseudomonadales bacterium
GTGGGATCCAACACACCATCCACACGCGTCAACATCAGCAGCGCGACGGTGCCAAACCCAATCAACACACTCGTGGCGGCCACTACGTCCAATGCATCGTTGCACTCGCACCTCTGCCAACAGCGCCACAACACTTGCAGCGCCAATGCACACACCAAAACACCGGCACTCGCCGCGATAACTGTTAAAACATTTTCAGGCAACACATGCCACGCGCGCAGCAAATGGTAGACAGGACCGCCCATTAACGTGACGGGGAAAGTGAGCGTTTTCCAGCTATTGAGATGCAACGCGCTGCCCACCGCGTCGCCGCCTGGCAACAGCAAGTACAACACAAAAAACAATACAGCCGCCGCTGAATAAACCGCACACATACTGCGCCGTGCGCGATAGCAGAGCAGCAACAAACCGCCAATAGGCCACACCAAAATGCCATTGCCAAAACTAAAAGTCGCCAAACCGCCTAACAACAGCGCCACACCAAAATTGCGATATACATTTTTGGGATGGCTGAGCGCACGCTGCAAAAAAATGATCGACAACACGGTATTGAGAATGGAGAGATAGTTGTTGATGCCATTAAAGCCCCAACCCAATAAGGCGATATTGATAAGCCAGCACAACAACAATATCGTCCAGCCCATCAAAAAAGATTGCGACGATGTATCTGATATGCATTTTTTTATCTGAACACACAGCACTGCAATCAAACTGAGATTTAACAGCCAATCGACAAGAATTAAAAAAGTATTTTTTCCACCAAAGACGTTTAGATCAATGTCGTACAGCAAAAACGCAAGAATATGGCGGTGACCAGAAACGGTGGTAATCGACATTTGCCACAGCCCTTGCTGGAACAGTGCGTCATACATATGCCACTGATCGCGCGACAGCGGAGCAACGTGATGAAATGCAATGTAATAACCTGTGATAGCGAGAAAAACTGCCAGCAATCCCCACCAGATAAGGTTTAGCAGGCGCTGCACATTCATCGCCTCACCTCACACCTGCAAACGCAAATGACGCGTGCGCAAGCCTGTGATTAACAACACCAACACATACGCCATCACGCCGGCACTGCACATGACCGTTAAATAAATAGCGCGCCACTGCCAAGCGTAGTGCGACCAATCTGGCCACACCTGCAACAGCGCACACAACAACAGTACCATCGCGGCATTGGCAGACAATACTTGTGTTATAAAACGCCCCCAACCGCGCGCGTAGCGATAAATGCCCTGCTGCCGCAACGCGCGAAATAGCAAACCGGAATTGATATACGCTGCCAAGGCTGTAGCCAATGCCAAACCCAAATGCCCCATTTGCAGAGTTTTGTGAAACACCCACATAAAACTGACGTTCATGATTTGCGCCGCCACCACAGAAATTACCGCAATCCGCACGGGCGTTTTCATATCTTGGCGCGAATAAAAACCAGGAGCGAGAATTTTAATCATCATAAAACCGAGCAAGCCTACGGCGTAAGCGCGCATTGCCCACGCCGACATCGCAATATCGTGCGCATTGGTTTCACCGTGTTCAAACAACGTGCTGAGGATGGGTGTAGCCAATACGATCAAAGCCAGCGCCGCCGGCAAGCCGATCAACACATTCAAACGAATTGCCCAATCCAAGGTGGCGGAAAATTCGCGTGGTGATTTCGTGATATGACTGCGCGATAAACTGGGCAAAATCACGGTCGCAATTGCCACACCGAAAATTCCTAAAGGCAATTCCGATACGCGTTCTGAGTAGTACAACCACGCCACACTGCCCGTGGGCAAAAACGAAGCCAAAATAGAATCCATCATCAAATTAATTTGACTGACGGACACACCAAACAGCGCTGGCACCATCAATTTCAACACCCGCTGCACGCCTTCATGCTGCCAATGCCAGCGCGGAATGGGCATCAAATGAATGTTTTGCATGGAGGGCAACTGAAACAGCAATTGCACCACGCCCGAAATCAACACACCCCACGCCATTGCAAACACGGGCTGTTCAAACCACGGCACAGCCACCACCGCTGCTAATATCAAGGTGATATTCATTAAAATAGGCGTAGCGGCTGCCGCCGCAAAACGGTCGTAGGCATTGAGTACCGAACTGGCAAAACCCGTCATCGTAATTAAAAACAAATACGGAAAAGTGATGCGCAATAATTCACTAGTGAGCCCGAAACGTTCAGGGTCTTTCAACCAAAATCCCGGCGCAAACAACACGGTAAACCACGGCGATGCCACCACCACCAACACACTGACCATCAAAGATGTGCCGCCGAGTACGCCAGCGACATGATTGACAAGATCGCGCACCGCGCGTTGATCGCCGCGTGCGCGGTACTCTGCCAGCACTGGCACAAAAGCCTGCTGAAACGCACCTTCTGCAAACAAGCGCCGCAAAAACTGCGGAATGCGAAACGCGAGAAAAAAAGCATCCGCGCCAGGGGTGTGTCCTGCACCGATGGCATTCGCCAGCACAATGTCGCGCGCCATGCCGAGGATGCGCGATATTTGCGTCATGAAACTCACCATAAAACTGGAGCGAAACAAGTGTCGTGTGGACAGCGGTTTCTCAGGCGAGTGCGAGCTGTTGTGTTGTTCTTGGCTCACAGCGACTTCCATGCAGAAAAAAATGCATCTATCTCTAAAGTAGGCACAGATTTACTAGCACCTGACGGTGTGCCGAGATACAAAAAACCCAACAGGCGTTCATTATTTTGCAATCCCAATTTTTCTGCCAACAGCGGTTCGTAAGTGACAACACCGCTGCGCCACATTGCGCC
>CAZHQZ010000056.1:7101-9010 GCA_964534675.1 uncultured Pseudomonadales bacterium
CGCGGCTCCTGCGCCAAGCGCGCCAGCAAACCCGTTTGCTGCATGGGCAACAACAGCTTCGCCAAAGCATCCTTACCTGCTGCGACTTGCTCCGCATCGCTGGCTGCTTGCGAAAACTGCACCACCAGCGCCCATTGCTCGGCGGTGTAGATCAGAGATTGCAAATAAGCGACTTCCGCTTCCCGCAAAGTGGACTGCCGCTGCGCTTTTGCCGCCTCCCACTGCTTTTGCAGTGGCGGAATGCGATCTGCCAGCATATGCGCTCTGGCCGCAGCCATGTTGGCGGCGCGCTGCCAAGCGGCGCGGGCGCGGTCGTCTTGCCCAGCCTCCTGCCATGCCTTAGCCGTCTCGTTGCGCAAACCTTGTGCTTTCAAATCCGATTCAATGGCTTTATCGCCAAATAAACGCGCACTAGCGAGATCGCCTTCCGCTTCGGCGCGCAGAGCCTTGTTGACCGATTCATTGGTGTACCACTCAACAGCCTGCAGTGCATTTTCCAGCGATTGCGCGTGAGCAACGGCACTGGAGCTGGCATGACGCTGCATGAACCACCACGCGCCGCTCGTCACGATCAACACCACACACAGCAGGGATAAAACAATACGCATCAGCCAATCACGCGAAGAAAATAGCGAGCGCGCATCATTGCAGGATCGGCACAAAAAACCACTCGCAAAAACCGTTAGCGCACTGGGTAAAAACCGCTAAGAGTTTTACCGTGCTAGTGTTGATCGTGCTTGCTGCCACCCATGCACTGCGGTGAAGCGGGCGCCACACCCTGCGCCTGCCACTCTTCCGGCGTATAAGTGTGCAATGCCAGAGCGTGAATTTGCTGCATAACATCGCCCAACACCGCATAGACTTTTTGATGCCGCGCCACTGAGCGCAACCCAGCAAATTGCGCTGACACCAACACCAATTTGAAATGCGATTCGCTGCCCGCTGGCACGCTGTGCATGTGGCTTTCGTTGCTGAGTTCCAGATAGTCTGGCAAGAATTGCTCGCGCACCAAGTTTTCAATCATCTGTTGTTTTTGCATGATGCACCCACTAAAACGGTTTGGCGACTGCGAGAAAACCCATCCCCATAAAACACAGCAGCGCCACCAACACACCGCCAGCACGCGCGGTGTTGTTTTTGCTCCATTTCATCACATACAAACCGCAGGCAATGTACACCACCAACAACACCAGCTTAGCCAGCAGCCAATATTGCACCAATGGGTTGTAACCGGCGATAACCGCCAGCGCCACACCACACAGCAACAACAAGCTGTCATTAACATGCGGAAGAATTTTTACCGGTTTTTTGTTCAGCAGTGAAGAACCCGCAAACTTCAAGGCGCTGCGCCCTAAAAAAGACACCAATGAAATTGCTGCAAATAACATATGCGCTTGTTTGATGATAGGGTAAAGCTCAGTCATACAAATACTCCTCAATGACGTTAATCATTTTCTGTGTCAAAGTTTTCAAGCTGTCATTATCAATGATGTACGGCGGCATCACATACACCAATTTCCCAAAAGGTCGAATCCACACACCCTGTTCCACAAACAGCGGCTGTATTTTTTGCATATCCACGGCTTGTTCCAATTCCACCACACCGATTGCGCCCAGTACGCGCACATCTGCCACTCCTTGTTTTCCGCGCAGCACAGAGAGTGCTTCTTGCAATACTTTTTCGATACACGACACATCTTTCTGCCAAGGCTGCGACAACAACAAATCAATACTGGCCTTGGCCACACGGCACGCCAGTGGGTTTGCCATAAAAGTGGGTCCGTGCATCAACGCGCCGCTTTCGCCACTGCATACTTTTTTCGCAACTGCTTCCGTAGTCAGCGTAGCGGCGAGTGTCATGTACCCGCCTGTTAATGCTTTGCCTACGCACAAAATATCGGGGGCGATA
>CAZHQZ010000057.1:0-8953 GCA_964534675.1 uncultured Pseudomonadales bacterium
TCAATGACAACGGCGTCAAAATCTGGGATGAATGGGCAGATAAAGACGGCAATCTTGGTCCCGTGTACGGTCATCAGTGGCGCTCTTGGCCCGATGGCAACGGCGGCACGATTGATCAAATCACGCAACTGATCGAGATGATTCAAAAAAATCCCGATTCGCGCCGTCTATTAGTCAGCGCGTGGAACGTCGCCGAAGTCAACAACATGGCACTGCCGCCCTGTCACACACTGTTTCAGTTTTATGTCGCCAACGGAAAATTGTCTTGTCAGTTATACCAACGCAGCGCCGATATTTTTCTCGGTGTGCCTTTCAATATTGCATCCTACGCTCTGTTGACGATGATGATTGCGCAAGTCTGCAATTTAAAACTCGGAGAGTTTGTGCACACATTTGGCGATGCACATTTGTACAGCAACCACCTTGAGCAAGTTGAACTGCAATTACAACGCATACCAACAAAACTGCCGCACATGCACATCAATCCCGCCATCAAAAATATTTTTGATTTCAAATACGAAGATTTTACATTGCAGGATTACCACGCACAGTCCCACATCGCCGCACCGGTAGCTGTGTAATGGTAACGGTTGCTTTGATCGTGGCGCGCACGCGCAATGGCGTGATTGGACGCAACAACAGCATGCCTTGGCATTTGCCGGAAGATTTGCGCTATTTCAAACGCGTTACGCTGGGCAAGCCCGTCATTATGGGGCGCAATACTTGGGAGTCACTCGGCAAACCACTGCTAGGGCGCGACAACATCGTCGTCACACGCAATGCCAACTATCATGCTGAAGGCGCTCTTGTTGTAGACAGTGTAGAAACAGCCATACAGCGCGCCAAGCAATTGGCAACTGAAAAAAATTGCGAAGAAATTATGGTGATCGGCGGCGCGCAAATTTATCGCGCTGCACTACCACTCGTACAGCGCGCTTACATCACAGAGATTGATGCTGATATTGATGGCGACGCTTTTTTTCCCACACTGGAAGGTAACTGGCAAGAAACGGCTAGGGAATCGCACGCGCCGTGTGAAAAAAACGCCTACCCTTACAGCTTTACGGTTTTAGAAAGAAATACCGGTAAATGACAAACAATCTTCATTGCGAATCAATGCATCCAGCAGATGATGATTGGCACGGTATTTAGGATCTTCCCCCACCTTGCGCACGTCATCCATTGGCATAGGGCTGCGCGTCAATAAATAGAGTTTATGGTAGTAATCGTAATCCGCTTCTGAGGGCGTCGATTTGCTAGCAATTTCTCCTTCGCGTGCCACTTGCTCCGTAAAGTCATAGGTAGGAAAGTTGGTCATTTCCCCAAATCCTACCGTGCAGAACTCCTTTGGCAATTCAAGCATAAAATTAAATGTGGCGCGCAAATCATCTTCTGTTTCAAAGGGTACTTTACTGATTAAATCAAAAAAGCCTTTTACCTCTGCCCCTAAATCAACAATTTCCTGAGCGGCCTCCAATACGCGCGCGGTATCCGTAGGACGATTGAAATATTCTTTCAAAATTCTCGCGCTACCCGATTGCACGCCCATGGTGATCGAAATCATACCGGCGTCTTTTAACTGTTGTAGCAGCGCTGGGTCGTGTGTAGTGGGATAGGTGTAACACCAGAAGGGCAAGCCGATCTCTGCTTTGTAACGCGGAAGAAATTTTTTTAACCAACGCGGATTTACAGTAAACACATCGTCGTAAAACAAAACCGACTTGATATCGAGATTGTCTTTCGCCCAATGCAATTCTTTTAATACCAAGTCAACATCGCGACGGCGCAGGGAGTCTTTTTTGCCGAACATATCTTGGTAGCGCGATTCAATACAGAACGAGCAGGAAAATGGGCAGCCGCGCTGCGTCATGATCGGATACTCTTGCCCCAGATTATTGGGATAAATATGCGTTCTTTTACCTTTGAAGTTATTGATATGAACGTAGTGATCTAAGTTCCAATCCGGTATTGCGATATTATCCAACTTCAATAATGGCCGCGTGGCATTTTTGACGACACTACCATCAGGTTTACGCGCTAGCGTGCCAGCAATATCCGTAATATCTGCTTTTGCATCCAGTTTATTGGCCAACTCAACGATGACCTCTTCGCCTTCATTCACACACACCAAATCGGTCAGTTGAATGCAGCGTTCAGGCTCTAACGTCGGCCCCGGCCCACCCCAAATAATTGGCACATCAAAATATTCTTTCAGCTTGGCTGTCACGGTTGCCGCAGCAGGAATCGTGCCTGAAATTACACTAAAACCGATAGCATCTGGCTGAAATTCCTGCAAATCCTCAACCAGTAATTTGTATTCTTTTTCACTAAACGGCTTATAGCAGTTCCACACTTTCTTGGTGGCGTTGGCATCAATAAATACACCGGGGTAATCCGTCACCTCATACTCATCTTTGTGTTCGTAATTAACGATATGATGATCTTTAAAATAAATGATGCGCGATGCATGCCCTGCACGCAGCAGCTCACCGGATAATTGTGCCGGCGCGAGGTTTAACCCCGTAAAAATTTTGATAAGCGCAATGCGAGCCATACTGTCTGCTACAAAAGGTAAATACTGCTGCGAAGTTACCCAGCTTTGTGTACAAAAACAACCACACCAAAGCTGGCGTTATCTGTCCATCAATTCCTTCAAATACCCCACCCGAAAGTCTGGGTATAAAAATTGAAAGCCTGTTTGTTGTAACAGCGCACTGCTGCACTGTTTGCCAGTCACCTCACCCCCCTGTTGCTCAACCCCCACTAACGGATCGGTCGCGCCCTGCTGGGCGGCCAGCCAGCACCACACATCACCGGCCTGCACCGAACAGGTGTCACTGGCAATATAGCAAGGCGCGGGAGAAATACCCGCCTGCCAGCGGTGAATCAGATGTTCTAGTACGCGTGCTGCATCATCAGCGTGGATGCGGTTAGTCCACTGCGTGGCTTGCGCAATATCCACACGCCCCTCGCGCACTTGGCGTAGCAAGCGGCTGCGCCCCGCGCCGTAGATGCCAGAGAAGCGCACCACGGTCGCTGCAAAGCGACTCTCCGCTACCTGCTGTTCCGCCTCCAATAAGCAGCGCCCAGAGAAACCTTTGCCCAGTGCAGGTGATTGCTCATTCACCACTTCGCCGCTGTCTTGCGCGTAGACCGAGGTGCTGGACACAAACAGCAGGCGCGGCTTGCCCTGCAAGGCCGCCAGCACATGGCGCGTGCCGTCCACATACACCTGCCGATAGCGCGCCTCGCTGCGCTCCCCCGGGGTTAGCGTGATGACCACATAGTCAAACATTGTGTGTTGCAGTGCTGCGCACACGGCAGCACCATCGCAGACATCCGCCGCGAGTGGCGCAATAAAATCGGGCAGAGAATTGGGGTGGCGGCGTAAACCGGTCAGGTGGTAGTCATCGCGCAGCAACGCCGCTAAACGCTGCGCAATATCACCACAGCCGACGAACAGTACCGATGGCTGCGCGTGTTGCGTCAACGGGTGGCCAGTTGCGTAGGCGCGTGTCCTGACTCTATCCAGCCCTTCAGGCGATTGGCATCACCCACGGGCGACAGCTTGCCGTCGGAGTCCAGCATCACCATCACAGCATTGCGATTGCCCACCGTCGCCATCATCACGAGGCAGCGCCCCGCTTCTTGGGTGTAGCCTGTTTTGCTCACTTGGATATTCCAGTCGCTGGATGGATCACGCACCAACACATTGGTATTTCTGTATTGCAACACAGAACCGCTAGTCAATGTCACTTCCCGCTCCGGCGTAGTTGTGAACTGATGAATCAAATCATAGCGACTCGCGGCGCGCACCATTTTTGCCAAATCTTCGGCCGTAGAAATATTGCTCGGCGTTAAACCGGTCGGGTCATAGAAGCGCGTGTGTGACATACCCAAACTCGCCGCCTTGTTATTCATGGCGCGGATAAACGCCTGCCGTCCACCCGGATAGTGGCGTGACAAACTCGATGCCGCGCGATTCTCCGACGACATCAGCGCCAAGCGCAGCATGTTGTAGCGTGACAATTTTGTACCCACAGCCAAACGCGAATGGGTGTGCTTCAAATAATCGACATCTTCATCATCAATCGACAACACTTCTTGCATCGATGGGCTAGCATCCAATGTCACCATTGCTGTCATCAATTTGGTGATCGAAGCAATCGAGCGTGTTTGCTCGGCATTTTTGGAAAACAGTGTTTGACCAGTTGCCGCATCCACCACCAAAGCGCTGCCAGAAGCCAACTGCGGATAACGCTCTGTCGATTTCTCCGCGGCTGGTGCACGATTACTGCTTACCGCTGCCGGTTTATTGCGGATGGTGGCGATAACGCGCGGGCTGGGATCGGTATTTTTTGCGACAGTGCGGCTTTTGGTGCGCACAGGTGTTTGCGTCACACGCGTGTACAACTGCAGTGTTTGCCCAGGCTTGATCTGCGCACGACTACCCAATTTGTTGATGGCGCGCAGTTGCTCAACGCTCATGTTGTTGTCGGCGGCAATGCGGTACAGCGTTTCACCGCTTTTTACCGTGTGCGTCACCGCCGTGCCAGCCAGCGCCGACACAGACAAACCTGCACCAACTGTCAGCAGCGCGAAACGCAAAATTATTTTTCTGATCGCAGTCATTTTTGGGATCATCATGAACCACCCCTTCGTCATGAAGTCACAGGAGAAAAATACAACGACATCAGCTATTTAGCAAGAATTTGTGATGTATTTTATTTGCTGCTGCGCAATATTCAGCGTTATTCTCACGCCGTTTGCCAACGAAGCCGCAAAAACGCGTGACCACCACTACCACTTCCATCACCCAAGTGCACGGCATCGGCACCAAGCTGGCCGAAAAACTGCTGCGGTTGGACATTCAATACCAAGAAGATTTGCTGTGGCATCTTCCGCTGCGCTATCGCGATTTAACGCGCGTCACCGCTATCGGCGCGCTGACGCTGCACGCAGAAGCCCTCGTGGAAGGCACTGTGCGCGCCAGCAGCGTGGTATTTGGCAAACGACGCAGCCTGCTGTGTTTGATACAAGATGGCACCGGCACGCTGGCATTGCGCTTCTACCATTTCTCCAAAGCACAGCAAGAGCAACTCAAAACCGGAAGCACAATACGCGCATGGGGTGAAGTGCGGCGCGGCACCAGCGGGCTAGAAATGTATCATCCAGAATATCGCGTGTTGGATGAGCACCACAGCCATACACCATTGTCAGATCGCTTAACGCCCGTTTATCCCATCACTGATGGTTTACAGCAAACCAGCATGCGCAAATTGGTGGCGCGCGTGCTGCACGATACTCACAGCACTCAACTGCACGATTGGTTGCCGACTGCCTTGCTGCCAGCAAAACTCTCCACGCCATTGCACGCTGCTTTGCAGTATTTGCATCTGCCGCCTGCCGATGCGCCTGTCGCGCAACTGCTAGAAGGTAAACATCCCGCGCAACAGCGTTTAGCGTTTGAAGAATTGGTCGCACACCACCTCAGCCTGTTGCGCTTGCGACAACAACAACAAAAAGAACAGGGCATTGCGCTGAAAAAAAATGCAGTGCTACAGCAACAATTTCTTGCACAACTGTCTTTTGCGCTCACAGCGGCACAGCAGCGTGTGACCGAAGAAATTTTACAAGATTTGCAAAAAAACACGCCCATGTTGCGCCTCGTGCAAGGCGATGTCGGTTCAGGAAAAACCGTGGTTGCTGCACTCGCCTGCCTGCAAGCTGCTGCCAACGGAAAACAAGCCGCACTAATGGCACCGACAGAAATTTTGGCTGCACAACACTTTGCACAATTTACGCAGTGGCTGGAGCCACTCGGCATACACTGCGTATTGCTCACTGGCAGCGTAAAAACCAAAGCGCGTCGTGAAGCATTAGAAAGAATGTGCAACGGCACTGCGCACATCGCTATCGGCACGCAAGCCTTATTTCAAGACGATGTGCAATTTCAACAACTGGCTGTGGTGATAACGGATGAGCAACATCGCTTCGGCGTGCGCCAACGTTTAGCGCTGCAACAAAAAGGCGAGCAACACTCGGTGCCGCACCAATTGGTGATGACGGCCACACCCATACCGCGCACGTTGGCGATGAGCGCGTATGCGGATCTCGATTGCTCGGTGATCGACGAGCGACCGCCCGGACGCACACCGATACAAACAGTCATTATCGACAATCAACGCCGCGACGACATTATTGAACGTTTGCGCGTAGCCTGCGCCGAAGGCAAGCAGGCGTACTGGGTGTGTACCTTGATCGAAGAATCAGATGCGCTGCAATGCCAAGCCGCAGAAGCCACCGCACTCGCGCTGCAAGAAGCACTGCCACAATTAAATATTGGTTTAGTACACGGCAAACAAAAACCTGCAGAAAAAAATGCGGCGATGGCAGCATTCAAAGCGGGCAGCATGGATATTCTTGTCGCCACCACCGTGATTGAAGTGGGTGTGGATGTACCCAATGCCAGTTTGATGATTATTGAAAACCCTGAGCGCTTGGGGCTGGCGCAACTGCATCAACTGCGCGGGCGTGTAGGGCGCGGCAGCACAGCCAGCCACTGCGTACTGCTGTACGGCACACCGCTATCGCAGCATGCGAAACAACGACTTGCCGTACTGCGCGACAGCGACGACGGCTTTGTGATCGCCGAAAAAGATTTAGCACTGCGCGGTCCAGGCGAATTACTCGGCACCAAACAAACCGGCGAAATTAATTTTCGCATCGCCAACTTAGCGCGCGACGCACATTGGTTGCCGCAAGTAAAACAATGCGCAGAAACCTTGTTGCGCGACTATCCCACACATGTTGCACCCTTAATTCAGCGCTGGCTGCGTCACGGCGAACGCTACGCCAGAACCTAAATGGAGAAATTGCACCATGACCATGCCCACTTGGTATTTTGAAACACAATTTCAGTTAGATGCGCCCTTTGCCGATTGGCCAACAGAGTTTGTGATTCTCTCGGCGTACACCACCACGGGCGAGCATTGGCCGGAAGCTGTCATTCTTGAAGCGGATCAACGTTTGGAAAGAGAATTGCGCGAGCGCGGTGGCTGGTTTTTGCACATCACCGGCTATTCACCGCACGACGGTCACGCCGAACCCGGTTGGGCTTTGCAGATGCCGCTTGCAGAAGCCTGCGATTTAGGGCTGCGTTACAAACAAGACGCAATTTACTGCGTCAAAGGTGACGAACTTTGGGTGACATATTGCGATGCACGTCGCGCACTGGTGTACGTCGGCGAGTTCCGCTCACGTTTGTGACCGGAACTTTGCCTCACATATCCGGCAAATTTCTGCCGTAGAAAATTTCGTGCATTTCTCTGTCTAAACGATCAGTAATGCGGCGAATATCATTGCCAGTCAAGTTGTCGGTGGTGGTGCCAAACAGATAATGGTTGAGATCAAAATCGTTCAGCATCATTTTGGTGTGGAAAATATTTTCCTGATACACATTCACGTCGATCATTTTGTACAACTTCTCGGTGTCATCCGTGAAATAGTTCTGGATGGACGTGATTTCGTGATCGATATAATGTTTTTTACCATTCACATCGCGCGTAAAACCGCGCACGCGATAATCCACCGTCACGATGTCGGAATCCAACTGGTGAATCAGGTAGTTCAAGGCTTTTAGCGGCGAAATAATGCCGCAAGTGGACACTTCAATATCCGCACGAAACGTACAAATACCATCATTCGGATGCGTTTCGGGATAGGTGTGTACACAGATATGACTCTTATCCAAGTGTGCGGCGATGATTTCCACCGGCCCCGGTGACTCGGTGGTATCTACCGCGTCTTTCACCGGCTCCTCTGCCACCAACATCGTGACCGATGCGCCCTGCGGGTCATAATCTTGGCGCGCGATATTCAAAATATTGGCACCGATGATCTGACACACTTCGGTGAGGATCTCGGTAAAACGCTCGGCGTTGTACTTCTCATCAATGTATTGGATGTACTCGGCTTGCTGTGCCGGCGTTTCGGCATAGCAGATGTCGTAGATGCAGAAACTCAGCGATTTGGTCAGGTTATTGAAACCTTGCAGCTTGATCTTCTGTGGCATGACAACCTCCAGCGGGGTGCGGCGTGGCGAGCTATAAGGCGCGGCATAATGCGCTATTCTGGCGCGCAGTCAAGACCACAAGGCTCGTTTTCATGTCTCTCAATACTCGCATCCTGCTGGGCACTGTCATCGGCGTTCTCCTCGGCTGGCACTTCAGTCAGCTAGGGCTGGAAGCCTCCGTCAGCCACTACGGTTTGCTGGCACTGGGCGTAGTCAGCACGATCTTTGTCGGCTTGCTCAAAATGGTGATGATTCCGCTGGTATTCACCTCCATCGTCGTCGGTGTGGCGCAACTGCAAGCTCACCAGCGCATGCGGCGCGTGTGGATCACGGCGCTGCTGTTTTTCACCCTCACCACCACCCTGGCCGTCACGCTCGGCATCAGCGCCATGCACTGGTTTGCGCCAGCCGCCGGCTTAAAACTGGAGATGTTTCAAACAGCTATCGCCGCGCACAAAGCCAGCGCAGGGCTCACGCCAGCCGAATTTGTGCAGCACTTTATCGCCAGCTTGTTTGTGAACCCCGTGCAAGCGATGGCGGAAGGCAATTTGATGGGTGTGCTGCTATTCGCGCTGTTGATGGGGGTGGCACTCGTCGCCGGTGGCGAACGCTACGCCCAGACTCGAAATCTGCTGACTGAATTGTTTGATTTGATGATGCGAATGATCGACTGGATAGTGCAGCTCGCACCGTTTGGTATTTGCGCACTGTTAGCCAAATTGGTGGCTACACAAAACGCGGCCATGTTCGCCAGCTTGGGAAAATTTATGTTGGTAGTCACTGGCACCACGCTCTTTCACGGCTTGATCGTTTTACCACTGTTGCTGTGGTTGCTCACACGCCACTCGCCCATCACTTTTTTGCGCCGCGCGCGCCCTG
>CAZHQZ010000058.1:0-8634 GCA_964534675.1 uncultured Pseudomonadales bacterium
TTTTGACGATCAAATCGGCCAAATAATGCGCGATCGCCTGAAAAGAACCGATGGGTTTACCAAACTGCACGCGCTGTTTAGCGTAATCGACCGTCATCGCATGAATCGCTTCGGCGGCACCGATAGAACGCGCAGCCAGTGCAACAATGGAGTGCGTCATCGCGTTTTCCCACGCCACCCAAAAACCTGCGGCATTCAAACTATCCGCTGCATTGACGGCAACATTATTGAAATCGACTTGAAATAACGTGTCGTCGGCGTGATTGCGTTCGCGCGTCAAAGTAATGCCGGCGGCTTTGGGATCCACCAACACGCCGATCACATCCTGCACACCTTCACCAGCGCGTGCCAGCACCAGCAAGCGCGTGGCGGATGCCGCAAACGGCACCAGAATTTTCGTGCCATTCAGCACATAATTTTCGCCTTGTTTAACAGCGCGCAGTTGGATGCCTTCTGCACCAAAACCATTTTTTGGCTCCAGTTGTGCAGGCACGATGATGGTGTCGCCGCTGGCGATGCCAGACAAAAAGCTTTCCTGCTGTTGCGCCGTACCGGCCAACTCCAACAACTTCGCCGACAACACGCAGCTCGCCCAATGCGGGCTGGGCGCGAGCGAGCGGCCAAACTCCTCGTACACAATCGCCATTTCCAGCGCGCCCCACGCCATACCACCGTGCGCTTCCGGAATCCCCAAACTGGTGATGCCCAGCTCGGCCAACTGCTGCCAGAACGGTGCGGAATAACCCGCCTCATCGCGCTCCATCGCCCGCACCACGGCAGACGGTGACAATTCTTCACAAATACCGCGCGCGGTATCGCGCAGCATCACTTGTTCTTCGCTGAAATCGAGATCCACAACGGACTCCTCTGAAGGCCATATCGAAACTGGAAAAGGGCGGGCATTCTACCATTCCGGCAGCATCACAGTACCCAGATGCCTACCTAGACAAGGCGACTGAGCGGGGCAAACTTCTGACGACGAACTGTGTCGCGCCGTGTATCAGCCAGCCGCTGTGCGCTGTTTCCAGCCGTAGACTGCACCCATCGGCCATCCGGCATCACAAGGATAAACACCATGAGCAGCACAACAGAAACAGCTCGCCTGAACGCAGAGAGCAGAAAAAAGGTGCGCACTGTTATCAAAAAACTTGGCTGGCTGAGCTTCGCAGGGTATGCCGTGTCCAGCTTGTGTGGCGCAGAGAGAATCGCCAGCGTCACCGGCCTGCTGGCGGTCGCGTGTACCGCCGCCACCGGCGGCATGAAAGCCGCAGAAGATATTCACGACATTTCATTGGCCTGAAAACCGGGGATAAAAAATGACATTCCTGACCAAGCTAAACAAAAGCGCAAAATCGGTTGCCGTAGCCAGTTTGTGTACCTGCATTGTTGCCGTGATTTGTAAGCAGGATGAAGTGGCAGATGCTGCCGCCTCTGTGTTCTGGACATCCCTCACCACAGCAGTTGGTGCATGGGCAACCGAAGAAGTGCAGGAGGCGATGTTGTGATAATGGATGAATAACCGATTGTCAGAGTGAACAGATATTTTTAATTTTCATCAAAACTGTCATCGTCATTTTCAAATCGTTTTTCCAGTCTTTCAAAAATCACCATGGCTCTGGCTTCACTCTCTTTAGTAGCCTTGATGATATAAAGGTATTTTCTCAGTACATACGCAAACCTATCCCAATCTTTTGTATGATCCCACCTCTTTTTTGATGCCATCAACTCCAGCCAGTGCAGCACTTCATCAGCACTCGCACGGGTTTGGTCAGGATGTTCGTCGTCTCCAAATAATGATGCTTGTTCCATAAGGCAAACGCTACCAATACCGCCGGTTCAATCGCCTCCACCAATGCGGCGTTAAAAATACATCCCCCTCCATGCAGGCAATGTCGGAATAGTGGCATTGCTTACGCACGGTTTTTACAGGTCTTGAGCCAGAAAATGGCATGGCTTTTTCCTCTATTGGTGTAAAAAATAGATTAGTGACTCAATTGCACTGTCATGGTAATCAAATGTGCTGCGCTGGAACGCCGAGGAATGTTTTGGGCGACATAGCCTGTCGCGCGGTTTTTGGGAAGGAGATCAGCCGAGTATTGGTGCTTTTTTATCCAAAGAAAAACATCATGCCGTTCTGACTTCCATCAGTAGTTCAGGGTGACGATCCAGCACTTTCAGCAATTTCACCAAGGCCACAGGAGGTTTTGTTTTACCTGTTTCATAACGTGAGAACGCATTGATACCGCCACCAAAAATTTCGGCAGCTTCCCGCTGATCCAGTGCCAGTTTTTTGCGCACGTTGATAATAAAAGCCGGATCGACAATGGATGCGTTCACCTGTTTATTGAATGCCAGCATGAAATCCATCGTTCTTCTGGATTCTGCAGCATCCAGAATCGATTCATCACAGGCCGGGCAAAAATCCCCTGTCACTGCCGGTATTACAGTCGCTTCGCCTTTGTAGACATACGGAAGGTCGCGTGTGTCATGTACCAGATTTTCGGCTGCACAAGATGGGCATTGCATGGCTATAGCTCCTTGAAGGAAACAATCAGCGCGTCATCAATCACCGTCAGTTTCAGGTAGATATCACCCACTGGCGTGTGTGGTCGGTACACGTCCTGCCAAACGGCATGGTTGGCATGTGTGGTCATGCTCTTGTGGAAATCCGCCGCTGTGAGCGAATTTACCACTGCCAGCATGCCCTCAAAATCCAGTCTCAGCGCGGCAGCACCCTCACGAGCCGCTCTGGTGGAACGAACCTGCCCGGCGGCAACCATGCCCTTGATAACAGACAACCTGCAATGCGGCGTGCGCTTTTCCATAAGCTAACCTACTTGGTTGATTTTGACAACCCGATTAACAGGGCTGCCATCCTCTTGTCGTCATTGTAAAAAAATACCGACCTTCATGCATGATGCAGCCACACACCACACCAAACAAACCTAGCCAAAGTAGTCATATGCAGACAGCCGTCTGGATGGATTTCCCCAGCCCAAAACCCCGAACGACACCCTGTGTCGCCCAGCGTTAGCGATGATGGCAAGAGCGCGCTCCGGCAGGCAATAATGCAGCGCAGACAACAACAAACCCGCATAGAGGCCACCTTGGGCAGCAGCACCATCTCCGCCACCTACCGCCAATGGCTCATGTTGCAGCGCCTGCCGCGCGGCCGCTGGGCTGGCACCGCTGAATTGCAGCAGGCGCTCCAGCAGGAAGGCATCGACGTGAACCTGCGCACCATCCAGCGCGATCTGGTCGCCATGGCCGAGTTCTTCCCGCTGGAATCCAACGGCCTCTCGCCGCAGGGCTGGCGCTGGAAAACCGATGCACCCGCCACCCAACTGCCACACATGACCAGCAGCCAGGCACTTACTTTCATGATGGTGGAGCAACACCTGAAACTGCTGATGCCCGCCAGTGTGTTGAAAGAATTGCACCCCTGGTTTGATAACGCCCGCCAGCAGATGAAGCAGGGCGTTTCACCGGCGCACCGCTGGGCGGACAAAGTGCGCATCGTCCCGCCCACCCAGCCGCTGATCCCGCCTGCGATTGATAACGAAGCCCTGCAAACCATCCAGGAAGCCGTGCTCAGGGAGCGCCGCATCGATGCGCTGTATGACAGCCGCACCAAGAAAAAAGCCCTCAACCTCGAACTCGATCCACTCGCCATCGTGCAACGCGGATCAGTGATGTATCTCGTCGCCGTCGGCAAAAGTTTGAGCAGCGGCAAAACCACCGATGCCATCCGTTTGTTCGCCATGCACCGCTTCAAAAAAGCGTGGTTGCGCGATGAAAAAGTACGCAAACCCAAAGACTTCAACCTCGACGATTACCTCGCCAAAGGCGGCCTCGGTTTTGGCAGCGGCAATATGAAAAAACTCAAAGTCATTTTCACAAAAGAAGCTGGTGAACATTTGTACGAATCAAAACTGAGTGAAGATCAGAAAATTAAAGAACTGCCGGATGGGAGGCTAGAAGTTACTGCAACAGTGGCGGATACGCCGCAACTGGCGTGGTGGTTGAGGGGGATGGGACAATAGCTACTTTACACATCAGTTTTAACAGTGTGAAACTGTAGATTGTGAACATTGAGAGGAAATAAAGAATCTTAAACCAATACCTACCAAAATCCACTTAGCCAAAGGAAAAGTTTATGTTTCATAAAAAAGTTATTGTTGTTTACCCTAAAAACTATAAAGATGTTGCTATTGTTCTGCAGCATGCAATATCAAAAGTCAAAAATTTTGATTGTGTTGTATGGTCGATTGATCACTATGATCAAAATTTGCCAACTCTTTCTGCAAGTAGTAACGTACTATTTTTGGGTGGCTCTGAAGAAAACAAATTCACAAAAATATTTGTTTCTGAAAAGTCAAGTATTGTTAACAGCAATGGGGCTTGTTTTTGGCTTGATGGATGCAAGGCTGGCATATTCGGAGAGGGTAAGCTGGAGCAAGAAAAGCAATTATTGGAGATTATAAAAGATCTGACAAGCTCGTCGAAGAAAAATTCTGAAGGCACTTCTATTGCAGAATTGGTGGCGTATGGATTGTTCCATGAAGATACATTTGCAATATCTGCAATTTCGCTTCCTATAATAGGTGTTTTTTCGTACTTGAGCAAAAGGAAGAAAAGAAATCAATTGCGATTAAACCAAACAAAGGTGGCTATGTATAACTTTGTAGAACAAGAGATGGAGAAGTGGGTTAATTATGACGAGAAACCGGCATGACAGAATTTTCTGATGCTTATAACCGGGCTAGTAGAGACTTTTCAGGGATCTTTGGTGCTGGAGAATCGGTAAATTATGTCAGTGAAGTTCAGCATGCTATAGAAAATGCTTGCGATGCACTTAAAAAAGAAGCTGAACGCAGAAAAAATGTTGATATTAATTACACCAAGGGATTCCTCGCAGAAATATGGCACTCAGAGACATTAAAAATATCTTCCGTAGCAAAAGGCAATGACGAAATATGGGCAACGGCTGTAGGTGATAATAAGACGGGACAAGATATATTCTATGGAAATTCATCAGATGCTTCTTATGCAGAATTGAAGTACTACAAAACAGCTGAAGATACCGCCAAGCAGTTAGGAAATCCCGCCTATTCAGGCAGCCAGAAAGTTGTTCCTAGCGACCAGCTTGAAGGAGTCATCACAGCATCACGGAAGAAAGCCAGCAGCATTCCACATCGACCAGAAGTGGCAGCCGCATACCAAAATACCGCTGATACTGTCAGTGATCGTATTGAAGTAGATGGAGTTACATCAAAGCCATTAACTGAGAAAGATTCAAAAAAACTTGCCTCTGATTTGAAAAAAAATGGAGAAATTGATCTTGATAGCCACTCACTGAATACCGAGAGCTTTATTGAGTGGCCGGATATTTTCAGAGAGTCGGGGAGTGCCGCACTGAATGCTGCGGCATTCTCGGCAGCCTTGACTGCTGCACCACATGTGTACCGAATTCTTGCTCAATATATTGATTCTGGCCAACTGGATGTAAAACTACTAAATGAGGGGGGCAATCAGGTGCTACATAGCTCTTCCGCTGCCGGACTGCGCGGTGGTCTTGCGGCTGTTATTACTGGTTCATGCAAATCTGGACTGGCAGGAAAATCCCTTAAGAGTGTCTCGCCTACTGCAATAGGTATGGCAACAGCCATGGCTCTCAACTCCATTGAAAACTCCTGGCAGTATGCTCAAGGGCAAATTTCTGGCAAGGAGCTTGCATTCAATTCATCAAGAGATGCTGTGGCTCTTATGATGGGTAGTGGCGGTGCCATACTTGGGCAAATGATAATTCCCATCCCTGTGCTGGGGGCTTTAATTGGGAACTTGGTGGGTACAACACTTGGCTCAGTCGGTGTCAGTTATGCAAACGACAAGGTATTAGGCATCTGTGTCGAGTCTGGTTGGACATTCTGGGGGCTGGTGGATCAATCTTATGAAGTTCCAGAGGACATACTTCGACAAGCTGGTTTTGATCTTTTTTCACCACAGAGATTTGAATGCAAAACATTTCAAGTGAATCAATTTAACCCACAACGCTTCCAAGAAAAGCATATAGGTTTCACTGTATTGAGAAGAGGTGTGATTGCTTTTAATACGGTTGGGTACCGTTATTGATAGCAGCTGGAGAGGGGTATGGTGGTTGAAGCTAAAAAATCCAATATTTAGGGCTGGATATGATATACAAATATATGCCATACAGACCGGAATTCTTCGAAAATTTTTATATCAGATGCAGCCAACGATCTGTGTTGAATGATCCATTTGAAATGGAACCTGGCTTAGAATCTCTGATAAAAAATTTTACAAATAGATGCTCTGGAAGCACTTATGAACAAACAGAAGGCTTGCTGAGAAAAGGTCGTCTGGAGTATATAATAGAAAAGCGCGGTGCAGTTGCTGATGTAGGCGTTATGTGTTTTAGCAAGACTAAAAATAATATCCCTATGTGGGGTCATTATGCTGATAACAGTAGAGGCATGGTAATTGGATTTGACCAGAATCACGATTTTTTTAATCCGAAAAAGAAACATGAAGCAGTAGTATCTTCTGATGCAGACTTTAATGTACTGGAGTGCTGCGATGAGCTTGGAGTTCCTAGGCTAAAAAATGAATTTTTAAGAGATGTAAACTATACGCCAGAAAGAACAAGCTCTTATCGGCATACAGATGACAAAGTACTATCCATGGATGACTTGCTGTTTGAAAAATCTTATCAATGGGTTTGTGAGCAAGAAGTTAGAATGGCTAGATACCTATCTGATGCAGATAAGGTGTTGACGACTAATCAAGAAATGATTGGTTTATTCAAAAAGGTGGGGGTAATACAAAACTCTTTTTATAAGAAAGAATGTGATTTGTGGGATATCACAGATTATAAAAATCTAGGTGTATTTCCTTATTCTCCTGATACGTACTATTTATTTTCAGTTCCAAAAAATGCAATCAAGTGTGTGATTTCTGGTGCGATGATGTCTTGTGATAAAATAGAAATTATAAAAGCCAAAGCATCAGAGCATGGATTTGAATATTGCGAGGCAAAACTTGATCATAATGAGTACAAGATAAATTTTTATCACTAATTTAGGCTTTTAGAAGTTTTGAGGGTCAGGGTAACATTCGACGGTCAGTTTTGATCTGTTTGCAGCGCGAGTGTTCAATCACTACGACGATACGTGAACAGGCGATTTGGGTAGTGGCTGCAAGGTCAGGCGAAAGCCCAGCATAACGCAGATGTCCAGCCACATCCCGCATGCGCGTTTTGACTTTCTTGTTAGCCATAATCAAGCCTCCGTTAAACCGCATCAGCCAATTCCAGTGCCGGCTTGATGTCAGCCTGTTGGGATGCCTTGTCTCCGCCACATAGCAGGATGTGATTTCTTTCATCTGTCCACTATAAATGACATCAAAGTAATGGCAACACTGCTTTCATCGCCTCCCGATATCCAGCTTGTCCGGCATTTTTATTTTCCAAACACTCACGCGACAAACCATGTCGCGTACCGCGTTGCTCGACATTCCGGCGTGGCAGGCTTGGCTACTATGCAAGTGCAGTTGAGCCATACCATTTTTTACGCCAGGGAGAAAAATCATGAGCATATTCGACAGATTACGAAACCCGCAAACGCAAATAGATTGGCAGCACATACAGAGAGAAGCCAGGCATTCATCCAATAGAATACGGGGCTGTATGAAACACCTATGGGATAGCTTGCCAGATGAAGAAAAAAAGGCAGCCTACGCCGAGCGAATATCTCTGCAAGAAACCGATGGTAGAAAAAGCTACAGTATTAATGCGGAATTGCTGGATCACCTGATAGACCTTGGCATTGAGGTGCCGTGGGCAGAGGGTGAAAACCGCATGGAGGAAATGCGCAAGGAAGCAGCGGCGGCGCTGGATAATGAGCAGCTTGATGCAGCGACAGAACATGTAGACGAAGACGAAATATGTGATGATGTTGTTCTGCATGATTACAAGGCGGAGCCATCTGCCTGGCCTGCATGGTTGGGTGTTGCTGCGGGTGTGGCGTGTATCGGGCTGGCGGTGAACCTGCTGCGCAGGTAGTTGTCATTGAAAAAAGAAAGAAGGAGGAAACCCATGTTCCCTGGCCCAAGACCCGTAAAAACAGTGTGTACACGGTGCAATTATTCCTGTGTCGCCTGCATGGAGGGCGATTTGTTTTTTACGCCCTGTTGCCCTCGTTGCAAGGGCACTATGGATATAAAACCGTTGGATAACCCGCTGTTGAACATGCTGATAAAAAACCTCCCGCCGCGTTTGCGGAGGCGGTTAACCATGCGGTGCAGGTAAAAAATGATGATTCGCCACCTTGCTATTACAACTTGCATTTTTGTATCTCTCTTTGCAGCTTCTGTGACGTATGCTGCTTGCGCCGGTAAAATGATTTTTTCCTGCACCACCACAAAAGGCAAAACCGTGGAAGTGTGTGATGCAGGTTCCACCATCAAGTACACCTTTGGAAAAAAGGGCGCGCCGCCTGAAATGGCGCTGGCCATTCCTCGCGCCGCTGCCTCCACTCGCCAGTGGGACGGCATGGGCAGGGACATGAGCTACAGCGTGCAAATTCCCAATGGAAACACGGTGTACGAAGTGTTCAG
>CAZHQZ010000059.1:0-2063 GCA_964534675.1 uncultured Pseudomonadales bacterium
GTGGTGATGGGTGCAGATGGCGGCTTTGTTGAAATTCAAGGCACGGCAGAGGGCGCACCGTTCAGTGAAACACAATTCCAAGCGATGCTCGCTTTAGCTAAAAAAGGCATTGTCGAATTGCTGGCCGCGCAAAAAGCAGCGCTGACCGAATAAATCAAAACATTTCAATATCGTAATCCGCAAACACAGGGATGTGGCTGGAAAAAACGCGGTTGTTGCAGTAATGCACAGTGCGCACAGTAGACGAAAACTCCGGTGATACCACTTGCGCATCCACGCGCCAGCCATCGCCCTCGCCCACCGCACCGGAAGGCCACCAACTAAAAATATCGCGCTCGCTACTAACCATGCGCAGTGCGTCGCGATAACCGTATTCGTTGTACACGCTGTTCAGCCACTCGCGTTCAAACGGTAAAAAACCGGGCGTGGATTGATACTGTTCCCACTGCTGCACATCCGCTTTTTGATGCACCATGTTCCAGTTGCAACACAAAATATAGCGGCGGCGGCGATGACTAATTTTTTTGAAGTGATCTTGCAAACAATCGAGAAAACGCATGCGCGCTTCAATCGATTTTGGGTTTTGCAGTGCGGGAGGCACAAACAGTGAAACCACGCTCAAGTGTTCAAAGTCTGCGCGCAAATAAGTGCCATCGAGATCCACGGCTGGACTAAAACCAAAACCCTGCATTACCGCGCGCGGCAACTGGCGCGTGTAAATGGCCACGCCACGTTTACCGTCCGCGCGATCGCAAAAATAAGCGTGATACCCTTCAGGAAAACAGGCATCACTCAAACGGTCTTCGCTGGCGCGCACATCTTGTAAACAAATCACATCCGCCGCTTGCTGTTCCAACCAAGCAAACAAACCGCGCTCCGCCGCTTGCTCAATACCATCGACGCTGAGACTGATAATACGCATAGTGCGCTCGCTACCCTACCAAACTGGTGACAATGTTATAGACTTCGCCGCCTCCGGTCTGCTTTTTTCACTTGGCTTTTTTTTGGAAAACCCCATGCAGGATTACCAACAGCAATTCATTCAATTAGCACTGACACACAACGCGCTGCGCTTTGGCGAGTTCACCCTAAAATCCGGCAGAACCAGCCCTTACTTTTTTAACGCGGGGCAATTTCACAGCGGCAACGCACTCGCCGCATTGGGGCATTGTTATGCCGCCGCCTTGATCGCCTCCGGCATTGAGTTCGATATGTTGTTTGGTCCTGCTTACAAGGGCATCCCGCTGGTGAGCAGCATCGCCATTGCGCTGGCGCGCGATTTCGGTCGCGATGTGCCGTGGTGCTTCAATCGCAAAGAAGCCAAAGACCACGGCGAAGGTGGCTCATTGGTCGGCGCGCCGCTGCAAGGCAAAGTTGTCATCGTTGATGATGTGATTACAGCGGGCACGGCGATCGGCGAAGTCATGCAACTTTTTTCCGGCTATCCACAAGCGCGCGCCAGCGCGATTTTGATCGGCCTAGACCGTCAAGAGCGCGGGCAGGATGGCGACTTGTCTGCTGCGCAAACGGTCAGCCAGCGATACGGCCTTCCTGTGCACAGCGTGCTCGGCTTGGATGAGCTCATCAGCTTTTTGCAGCAGGCCGACGATCAGCCCGCCGTGCTGGCAGCCATCCAACGCTACCGCGCGCAGTACGGCACGCGTTGAACCGTCTTTACACTGACTAGCGCTCTGCTTAGAGTGCATAAACATTCGATAGGTGACGACCATGCCCACTCTCTCCGCTCGCTTTCGCCTCGCGCCCGCAGTGCTCACTCAAGGATTTCTCACAGCGGCACTGCTGGTTAGTGCTAGCAGTTCCTATGCCGACACAGCCAAAACCGAAATGCACATGTATCGCTATACCGACGACAAAGGCGCGTTGGTCACCGGCAATTCCATCTCACCGGAGTACGCGCGCAAGGGCTACCAAATTGTGACCGTGACCGGCGTGGTGCTATCCACCGTCGCCCCCGAACCCACGGCTGAAGAGCGCGCAAAACTGGCTGAGCAGGCAAAAGACAAACTCAACGCAGAACAGCAAAAAGCGCACGACAAAGACCT
>CAZHQZ010000059.1:2163-8600 GCA_964534675.1 uncultured Pseudomonadales bacterium
CGAAAACCGCTGCGCGCGTACTGGCTGATTTTTCCATCCAAAAACGCCACCAATAAGGCCGCCGACTGCGAAGGCACGGCCGCTGTGCGCAAATTCTCTTTCACTTCTGCATCGCGAAATACTTGGCGCAACTGTGTATTGAGTCGATCAAAAAATTGCATCACGCGCAAACGCAATTTATCGCGCTCACCCGCCAGCGCATCCCCGTACAGCAAACGCGCCAAGCCGGGGTTTTTTTCGGCAAACACCAGCACCAACCACAACATTTTTTCACAGCGCGCGACCGCGGTTTGCTCTTCTTCCATGATGTGCGACACACGCGAAAACACCACGTCTTCAATGTACTCAATCAAGCCTTCATACATTTTGTATTTGCTGGGGAAATGGCGATACAGCGCTGCTTCCGACACGCCCACTGTTTTTGCCAAGCCCGCCGTGGTAATCAATTCGCCAGGATTTTGTTCCAACATCTGCGCTAAAGCCTGCAAAATTTGCTGCTTGCGCGAAGGTTTTTGTGCTTTTGCCGCTTGATCCGTCATCTCGTATCAACTCGCTCGATTCAGCTTTTATTGGTAATCAGCGTGCCCACGCCGTGATCGGTAAAAATTTCCAGCAACACCGCGTGCTCCACACGACCATCAATAATGTGCGCACTGGTCACGCCGTGTTTTACCGCTTCTAACGCGCACTGAATTTTTGGCAACATACCGCCGTAAATCGTGCCGTCGGCAATCAAGCCATCCACCTGCGCAGTGGTTAAACCTGTCAACACCTTGCCCGCTTTGTCTTGCAAACCCGCGACATTGGTCAACAGCATCAATTTTTCTGCCGATAACGCCTCTGCCACTTTTCCTGCCACTAAATCGGCGTTGATGTTGTAGCTCTGGCCGTCCGCACCCACACCGACTGGCGCAATCACCGGAATAAAATCGCTGTGCACTAAGGCATCAATCACTTCGCGATTGACGTGTTCCACTTCGCCCACAAAACCAATATCCAAGGCTTTGCCATCCGCGTCTTTCATCGCCATTTTTTTGGCGCGAATCAAGGCGCCGTCTTTACCGGTGATCCCTATCGCTTTGCCGCCTGCTTGATTCAACAAACTCACCACGGTTTTATTTACCGCACCGCCCAACACCATTTCCACTACTTCCATAGTGGCGGCATCGGTAACGCGCATACCCGCAATAAACTCGGATTGAATGCCGAGTTTTTCTAACAAGGAACCGATTTGCGGGCCACCGCCGTGTACCACCACCGGATTCATGCCCACCAATTTCATCAACGCAATATCCTGCGCAAACTCCTGCGTCAGCGCATCGTCCACCATCGCATTGCCGCCGTATTTCACCACGATAGTTTTGCCAACAAAGCGTTGGATATACGGCAGCGCTTCCGTCAATACATTGGCGATGTCGAGCGCCTTTTCACGACTCAAGGTCATACAGTTCTCACACTATTTTTCAAAAACTCTTTAGAACGGCAGCGGCAAACCACTGTCTACTTGCTGCAACTGTTGTTTGAAAACATTTTGTACCGTGGTCAACGATTCCGCATCGTCTGCTTCAAAGCGCAAGGTCAACGCCGCCGCGGTGTTGGACGCGCGCACCAAACCCCAACCTTTGGCAAAATCTACGCGCACGCCATCCAGTGTTGATACTTTGCCATTGCCCCAATCGCCGCTGTCTGCCAAACGTTTTACCAGCGAGAACTTTTTATCTTCCGGCACGGCAATGCGAATTTCTGGCGTGCTGAATGATTCAGGGAAGGTTGCAAAAATATCATCCAAACTTTGATCGCGTATCGACATAATTTCGATCAGACGCACGGCGCTGTACACGCCGTCATCAAAACCGAACCAGCGCTCTTTGAAGAAAATATGCCCACTCAATTCGCCGCCCAACATAGCGCCGGTTTCCAGCATTTTGTTGCGAATATGTGAATGCCCGCTCTTACACATCACGGGGCGGCCGCCGCAACTGCTAATTAAAGTATTGAGGCGGCGCGTGGATTTCACGTCGAACACGATGTCTGTGCCTGGGTTGCGCGATACCACATCTTTTGCGAACAGCATCATCAAACAATCAGGCAAAATTACTTCGCCCGTGGCGGTAACGACCGCCAAGCGATCACCGTCGCCGTCAAATGCCACGCCGAGATCTGCTCCTTCGTTTTTCACCGCTGCGATCAAATCATTTAAGTTCGACAGCACACTCGGATCCGGCTGATGATGCGGGAACGTGCCATCCATATCGCAATACAACGGCACCACCTCGCAACCCAATTCTTCCAACAGGCGCGGCGCTACCACACTGGAGACACCGCTGCCGCAATCCACCACCACTTTGTAACTGCCCGCCAACACCACATCGGAAACAATGTGATCGATGTAGGCGTCTATCACATCTTGCTCGCTGTAATCGCCTTCGCTGTCGCTTGCACAGAAATTCCCCGTTTGCACGCGCGTGCGAATATTTTGAATTTCTTCACTCGCCAAAGTGTGACCGTCAATCACCATTTTGAAACCATTATCCGCAGCGGGATTGTGGCTGGCTGTGACCATGATGCCGCAACTGGTTTCCGCTAAAGTTTGCGTGGCGAAATTCATCAGCGGCGTGGGCACAGTGCCGATGTCCACCACTGAACAACCTGTCATCAACAGCCCTTGGCGCACGGCATCTTTCAAACGATAAGTGGACAAGCGACCATCGCCCGCCAGCACAACACGCGTGTGACCTTTTTCAATACACTCGCTGCCAAATGCGCGTCCGATGCGTGTTGCCAGCGCATCAGACAATTCGTTATCTGCATGACCGCGAATATCATAATCACGAAAAATAGCAGCAGGCACGGCAAAGTTTTCAGTGCCGCCTGTCGTTTTAACCGGCTGCGCAGTTTTAGGATTCACCGCGCGTACCTCTAACACGTCGTCATCTAAATCCAAATCAAACACATCACTGGATTGAAACAGCGGATCCACCAAACCTACATCGGTATCGCCTTGTGCGGCACTGCTGGCAGCAAATTCTTCTTTATCCACTTTGCGCGCGCCTTTGATTTGTATCGGCGTAAAGTGTTCAGCTTCTGCGCGTTTCAACAACTGTACGGCGCGGCGATTTAACAGCAATAACACCACCACGCACACACTCAGCGCAATGCCCTGCACGGCGTACTGCCAAAAAGCAGCAAAAGTGTGCAACTGTATCAATTCGGCGCCCGGCACCACGATAACTTTCCAATGCGGCACCTGTGTTTCCGCTTCATGGCTTACCTGCGCCATGCCAGCATCTTTATCAGAGCGAAAAACCACTTGCGCCACACCACCCACAAAACGCTGTTGCAATAGTGTTGCACCAATTTCTGGTGTGACTTTTTCAAGATCACCACTGAAAAAATGTTCGTCTGTAATCGCCAAAATAAAGCCTACAATTTTTCCAGCTCCATCTTTCACGGGCAGCAAAAAATCAAACAGACGTTTGCTGCCTTCTTCAAATGCCTCTGGATAAATCGCCGCGTTGTGTTCGGCGGAGGTCAAACGATCCAACTGCGAAAAACGCAAATTCATGGCGGAATAATCACCGCCGACTGGAATTAAGCGCACACCTACCACACCAAAGCTCGCATTCGCTGCTTGCAACTGCGCAGCAGTCGCCTGCAAAGCTTCTGGATTGGCCTGCTGAAACACGGCAGCCAGCGCCATGCTTTTCACTTGTGCAGCCAGCACCGTCTGGAACTTTTCAATATCCGCATTCAACACTTGTGCTTGCGCGGTGGCTACTGCATCCACCGCTTTACTCAAGCGATTGGTGTTGATGCCATCAAAATAACGCGGCACCAAACTGATTATCGCCAAGACTACAGTGACTGTTAACACAGCCACCAATATGAGAGGGGTTTTTTCCTGACTACTTAATGCGCCGAGATGTTTCACGCGTTTCTGCTCTCCATCAAAAACTTTTTACTTGTTATTGTGTTTTGCTATCAAACGAACAATATTTTCTGCCAGTTGCTGCTTGCTCATGACAGGAAACTCTTGTTGCCCGTCACACCAAAATACCGTTGCTGCGTTGTCGTCACTGGAAAAACCAATGTCAGTTTGACTCACATCGTTAGCGACGATCATGTCCAGTTTTTTTCTTTGCATTTTGTCGCGCGCGTATTCTGCTACGCGCTGTGTCTCGGCGGCAAAGCCCACCGTGAACGGCTTGCGCGCCAAGGCGGCAACGCTGGCAATAATATCGGGATTTTTGACCAGTTCTAGCGTCAACGTATCTGCCGCTTGTTTTTTGATTTTGTCCGCTGCCACTGCTGCGGGACGATAATCCGCCACGGCTGCTGTGGCGATGATGATGTCGAACCCACCAACCCCCGCCATCACCGCGTCAAACATCTCCTGCGCGCTCACCACGTCTTTGCGCTGCACGCGCGGCGGTGTCGGCAACGCAACGGGGCCTGCGATTAGCGTGGTCAATGCACCGGCATCAGCACAGGCCTGCGCCAGTGCAAAACCCATCTTTCCCGAGCTGTAATTACTGATGTAGCGCACGGGGTCTAGCGCCTCGCGTGTAGGCCCTGCGGTAATCAACACGCGCTTGCCCGCCAACAGTCCTGATTCAAAGCGCGCCGCCAATTTTTGCAGTAACTCATCCACTTCCAGCATGCGACCAAAACCCACATCGCCGCAGGCTTGCACACCCTCAGCCGGCCCCCACAGCGCAATACCGCGCGCCGTGAGCTGCTCGGCGTTCGCGCGCGTGGCTGGATTGCGCCACATGCCTTGATTCATCGCCGGCGCGAGGCACACAGGCGCACGCGTGGCGAGGCACACGGCCGTCAGCAAATCGTTGGCTTGCCCTTGCACCAGCCGCGCCATGAAATCCGCGCTCGCGGGCGCGACCAACAGCACGTCCGCCCAGCGCGCCAACTCGATATGCCCCATGCCCGCCTCGGCTTCTGGGTCGAGCAGGGTGGTGTGCACTGGGTTGCCGGACAGTGCCTGCAAGGTCAGCGGCGTAATAAATTCGATGGCGGCTGGCGTCATGATGACGCGCACCACGGCACCGCAATCCTGCAAGCGGCGCACCAGCTCGGCGGCTTTGTACGCCGCGATGCCGCCGGTAATTCCGAGCAGCACTTGTCTGTTGGCCAGCGTAGCAATCATGCGCAGATCCGTTTGAAAGACACGAATAATCGAGCGCGGTAAGATAGCACGCACGCAAGGACATGCGTAGCCAGCTCATTAGCTAGCACCCACTGACTTTACACAACGACAAGGAGGTTTTATGCCGATTACCGATTGGCCGCTCAACGAGCGTCCGCGTGAAAAACTCTTGGCGCAGGGCGCTGCCGCCCTCTCGGATGCCGAACTGCTCGCCATCTTTCTGCGCACCGGCACGCGCGGCAAAACCGCGGTGGATTTAGCGCGCGAACTGCTCACTGACTTCAACGGTCTGCGCCACCTGCTCGCCGCCGAGCGCCGCGAGTTCTGCGCGCGCCACGGCTTGGGTATCGCCAGCTTTGTGCAACTGCAAGCGGTACTGGAAATGGCACGGCGGCATCTCATGGAAACACTGCAGCGCGACACTGTGCTCAACAGCCCCGCCGAAGTGCGTCACTACCTGAAAGCGCGGCTGCGCGATTACCGGCGCGAGGTGTTTGTCTGCCTGTTTCTGGATACGCAACACCGCGTGATCTGCTGCGAGGAGCTGTTCCAAGGCACGCTGGATGCCAGCAGCGTCTACCCGCGCGATGTGGTGCAGCGCGCACTGGCGCTCAATGCTGCTGCGCTGATCTTCGCCCACAACCACCCCTCCGGCATTGCCGAACCCAGTCAGGCCGATCAGCGCATCACCACCCGTCTGTGCGAGGCTTTGGCATTGGTCGATATACGCGTGCTGGATCACATGATTGTGGGTGATGGCGCTGTGCTGTCTATGGCCGAGCGCGGCTTGCTATAAGCATTTGCTTGCCTGAACCGGCGCGCTCTGGTATAAAGCGCAGCTCTTTTTTTGCGACCCTCTCCCCCCGTGCTGGGTCGCCGTTTCCATCACAGGTGTTCCATGTCCAGAGTCTGTCAGGTAACCGGCAAAAAACCCGTCACCGGTAACAATGTTTCCCACGCGATGAACCGCACGCGCCGTCGCTTCGAACCCAATCTGCACTATCACCGCTTTTGGGTAGCCGCAGAAAACCGCTTCGTGCGTCTGCGCGTTTCTGCCAAAGGCATGCGCATCATCGACAAACTGGGCATCGACTCCGTATTGGCGAGCATTCGCGCCAACGGCGAAAAAGTCTGATTCGCTTTTACTGATAGGAGCAACGCATCATGCGCGACAAAATTCGTTTGGTTTCCTCTGCTGGCACTGGCCACTTTTACACCACTGACAAAAACAAACGCACCATGCCGGAAAAAATGGAGATCAAAAAATTTGATCCCG
>CAZHQZ010000060.1:0-8580 GCA_964534675.1 uncultured Pseudomonadales bacterium
CGTTTGCCGCGCAGTCAGCAGACTGTCTGTTGTCCAGCCTCGCGCTGCAATGGGCGAATCATCTTGAACATTGCTTTGCCGAATGGCGTCGCGTTTTGCGCAATGATGGCGCGCTGTTTTTTACTACATTTTTGCCAAACACCTTGCACGAACTGCAAAGCAGTTGGCGCGCCGTGGATGATGCGATACACGTCAACACGTTTATTGCACAAGAAAAGATTGTGGCAGATTTACGGCAAGCAGGCTTTACGCAGATTGAAACTGTCACCGCTACCCACACGCTGTATTACACGCAACTGCAAGATTTAGCGCGCGAGTTAAAAGCCATTGGCGCACACAATATGAATGCCGGTCGCCCGCAGGGTTTGATGGGGAAACAGCGCTGGGCAAAACTCATGGCGGCTTATGAAACGTATCGCACGCCGCGCGGTTTGCCAGCAACCTACGAGGTGTTGTATGTCACCGCTCACTAACAAATTATTTCGCATGCCTCTACTGGCACGGCAAACCGTTTTTTGGTTGTTGTGGTTGGCGGCTACTGCGGTGATGTTGTTGCCAGCCAATGATCTGCCTAACGTCAATATTTGGGACAAAGCCGAACACGCCACCACTTTTGCAGCATTGATGGCGGCGGCTTGGTTCGCCTATCAACATCGGTTTGCTGTGCAAAAACTGGCGGTGTGGTTGGTGTGTTACGGCATTGCCATCGAATGCATACAGCACTTTGTACCTACGCGCAGTTTTAGTGTGCTGGATATGATGGCAGACAGCGTTGGCGTACTGCTGATACTATTTTTTGCGCAAGCGCTGGAAAAAACATGAAGCAGATTTTTTTTATTGCCGGTACTGATACCGATGCAGGAAAAACACACGCTGCCTGCCAACTGCTGCGCGCGGCACAACAGCGCGGTTTGCGCACACTGGGCTTGAAACCACTGGCAGCGGGTGCAGAAAACACGGCGCAAGGTTTGCGCAACTCGGATGCGCTGCTGTTACAGCAAGTGTCAACCGTGCAACTGTCTTATGCAGCAATCAACCCCTTTTGTTTTGCTGAGGCGATTGCACCGCATATCGCGGCAGAAAAAAGTGGCGTGAGTTTGTCTGCCAAAGAGATTGCGCAACGAATTCGTCACACATTGGACAATACGGATTTTGATTACGCGCTGATTGAAGGTGCGGGGGGGTGGCGAGTGCCGCTCAACGAAACTGAAACACTGGCCGATGCGGTCAAGTTGTTAAACCTGCCGGTAATTTTAGTGGCGGGCATGAAACTCGGCTGTTTGAATCACGCGCTGCTTACGGCAGAAGCGATAAAAATAGACGGTGTGATTTTACACGGCTGGGTTGCCAACGACTTCGGCAACCCTATGCCCTATTTAGAGGAAAACATTGCGGCACTGGAGCAAAAAATATCCGCGCCGCGTATCGTGCTTTGATGAGACTTACAGCGCCTCGGCACCTGTTTCGCCCGTGCGAATGCGGATCACCTGTTCAACAGCCGTGACAAAAATTTTGCCGTCGCCAATTTTGCCGGTGTTGGCCGCGCTGATGATGGCTTCAACCGCCGCATCCACCAACTCATCTTTCACGGCCAGTTGCAGTTTTACTTTCGGCAGAAAGTCGATGACGTATTCCGCGCCGCGATACAACTCGGTGTGACCTTTCTGGCGACCAAAGCCTTTCACTTCTTCGATGGTCATACCCTGAATGCCGATCTCACCGAGAGACTGGCGCACGTCGTCCAATTTGAAAGGTTTGATAATCGCTGTGATCATTTTCATGGTGGCTGCTCCCGCGCGTGACAAAGACGGCGCACCATGCCGACGCATGGCGCACGCTCTTGGGGCAGTCTATGCAATGGCTTGTGAAAAAGCTACGGAATCAACAGAGACAAACATCCAAGGATTTGTCGACATTGCAATAGGCTATTCAGCAACATAGAGTGCTCCTTCTGAACAGACAACAATTCATAAACACATCCAGCAAGAGAAATATGCGATGTCACACCCCAAAACTACTATGCATATGGGAATGCTCATTGTGCTCGCAATGCTGGCTACGGCGATGTTTTTGCCAAGCTATGGGACTGACGACATCCAAGCATGGCTCGAGTGGGGAAGAAATGTTGACCAGCACGGCCTCATACAAGGCTACATCATCAACGAACACGAACACCCGCCTTTGTTTTCTGCTCTACTTTGGCTGATATTCAAAGTATCCCACCTTACATCACTAACGCCTTTTATTTGTTTAAAAGCGTCCTTTGCAATATTTTTGTGTTTATCATCAACAACTCTGTACATTTTCTCTAAAAAAAATATTTTATTCACGCTATTTTTTCATGCTGTAATGCTCTACAGCAGCCTGTGTCTTTCTTATATGGATATATATTTTTCTTTTTTTATTTTATTGGGCTGTTTATTCTTATACAACAAAAAAATATCTGCTTTTATTTTTTTATTTACGACTTCATGCCTAATAAAATATCCACCACTAATCGTAGCTCCATTTTGTTTTTTATACCTACTAAAATCAGATCATGGAAAATTATTAATTAGTAAAGGCGAGCTAATTAAACTAATTAAACAATCCGTACCGGCAATTATATTAGTCGGCACAATATTTTTAATATTTTCAAACGAGCCTTTCCTTGCTCTAAAAAGAGCCATTAATCATGGGGCTCTCAGCTATCAAGCCCTTAACCTAAACTGGGTATTCACAAGAATTCTTATTCTAAATGGCTACGAATCTTATTCAGACGTGTCAGAGATGGCATCTGGAATGATTTTATCCCCTCCATTATGGATAATTCTAACTTCAAAGTTTTTATTTTTATCTTTCTACCTCTCTGCCTTGCTCTGCTTTTTTCTTAGCAAAAAAACATTAGAAAATCTTTTACTATGGGCAATTATTGGTCACTTTTCTTACTTTATTTTTAATACAGGCGCTCACGAAAACCATTTAATTTTATCTGTTGCTCTAGGCATGGCTGCCTCCTGCGTTAATAACAAACATTTACCTCTAGCTATAGGCTTAGCCCTGATAAGCACTCTCAATATGTTTGTATTCTATGGGACTAATGGCTTTGGGCCTTTGATTCTTTCTAATAAAATCGACTTAATATTTAGTCAGTGTCAAGCGATATGGGGAGACATATCCAGCAGCTGTAACGCGGAGTTTTCTAAGCTCCGCTACAGCTACAATTTTCCGAGTGAGTTTTCTATGTTTAAAGACGGCTACCCCTACGATATTAAGCTAGCCTTGGCTATTTTCAATGTTACATACTTCCTAACTCTATGGGGCAGCAACATCAAAAATACGCTCATATCGGCTCGTAACAATCAATGATGTCGCGCACCAAACCGCTGCGCACGATGTCGCTGCGATCAAACTCATGCACATACACGCTGCTCAAACCGGCGAGGCGTTCCACCGCATCCGCTAAACCGTTGGCACCGCGAATATCGCTCTGCTTCACGTCACCGTTCACCACCACTTTACAGTTTTCACCGATGCGCGTTAAAAACATTTTCATCTGCGCGATGGAGGTGTTTTGCGCTTCGTCGAGTATCACAAAGTTTTTATGGCTGAAAGTTTTGCCGCGCATAAAAGCGAGCGGCGCAGCGACAATGCGACCGTGACGGATGCAGTAATCCACGGTGCCTGCGCCGAGGCGCTCGTTGAGGATGTCGCGAAAGGCTTCGATGTACACGGCAAATTTTTCATCCACCGCGCCGGGTAAAAAGCCCAGTTGTTCACCGGCTTCCACCGCAGGGCGCGTGAGAATAATGCGCTCAATTTGCCCAGATTCCAGCGCCTCAGCCGCCAGCGATGCCGCGCAATAACTCTTGCCGGTACCGGCAGGGCCAATGCCAAAGGTGAGACAGTGATTGCGAATGGCGGAGATGTAACGCTGTTGGGCGGGTGTGCGTGCCAAGAGCGGCTGCAACATGCGTTGCGTGGCGTAAGCGGTGTCGAGATGGTGCTGTGTGGCGTTGATTTCTACTACGTCGGCGCTGCGTCGGTGGCGGCGGGACGATCGTCGCGACTCTTTCATGCCACGCTCGTTAGCTTCCCTGTGAGATAAACCTTGGTGCTTTGCGTGTGATTTTCTTGCCATGGTTAACGAACCCCCCGGTTCAGTTAAAAATGCGTCAAAAATCTTGCTGTCTTTATTTGTAATTATTTTGCATCGCTAAGTGTCTTTCCCTACCGCGCGCTTTGCGCTACTAGACTCCGATACTGCGCTGCTGTCAACAAAAAAATGTGTTGATCTACGGCAACGCGCGAGTGGCGCGCCCCTTGCGTATCGCAACCCACCGCCGGCTAAGCCGCCGCCACTGGCGATGAGCCGCGTGTAGAATGCTTGCTTTCGCCATCGCAGGCAGCGCCTCCCATGAACAAGCACTCCAGTTACACGCCCATTCTGCGCGCTTTTTTGCTGCTGCTAATTTTTTTGCTCGCCGCGTATATTTGCGGTGATTTACTGACTGATTTTAAACAACAGGCCATTACGCAATCGGGCAAAGTGCTGTATTACGGTTTGCAATGCGCGATTTGGTTGTCCGGTGCTTACTTCGTCAACACCGTGTTCAATTTGATTTTTTGGGATCGCATGTTCGCCGCATTATTTGGCGACAACAAAGTGCCGCGTTTGTTAAAAAATGTCACCGGTATTTTGATTTTTGCTATTGCGGTGACAGGTATAGTCGGCGTGGTGTTTCAAAAACCGATCACCGGTATTTGGGCGACATCGGGTGTAGTGGGTATCGTGCTCGGTTTGGCACTGCAAAGCATGATTCGCGATATTTTTGTCGGTTTGGCTGTCAATATTGATAAACCTTACGGCATCGGTGATTTCATCACGGTTCATCCATCCTCCTTACAAAAAGAAGTCGGTGTGCGCGGCGTAGTGCAGGAAATTAATTGGCGCACCACCAAGTTGCTCACACCCGAAGAAAACACGGTTTACGTTCCCAATAGCGTGATTGGCACCTCGGTACTCACCAACCACTCCGCACCAAAAACTTCGCATGAAATCAAACTGAATATCACGTTGGGTTTTGATGTAGAGCCAGCGCGCGCCAAGCGCATTTTATTAGCGGCTGCACTTGCTGCCGCTGATGACAACGGCCCTGTGCTCGCCACACCGGCACCTAAAGTGCGCATTACCAACACGCAGCCTGAAGGTGTGGATTACCGCATCAGTTTTATGGCAGCGCGTTCACCGGGCCCTGCCAAAGATTTGCTGCTCACGCGCGTGCTGGAACATTTGCATCAAGCCGGCTTGAGCCTCTCTTATCCGCAACAAGATATTTATTTGGCCAATATGCCGCAGCGCGATGTGGAGAGCACCTCACTGCCAGGGCGCATTAAATTGTTGCAGCGCGTAGAAATTTTCTCGCCACTGCATGAAGAGGAATTACAATTTCTCGCTACGGCGGGTGTTGAACAATTTATCCAACAGGATAAAAAAATATTTGCCTGCGGCGACAGCAGTGCCGCGCAAGATTATTCCATGTTCGTGTTAGTGGAAGGCCTGCTGTACGCCAGCGTGGAGCAAGAGGGCGACAGCGTGCGCGTGGGGCAAATTGTGCCAGGCGAGGTGTTTGGCGAAATGTCCCTGCTCACCGGCGTGGCGCGCTCCGCCACGGTCACTGCCGCCACCGATGCCGTTATCTACGAAATCACCCAAAAAGCCATGGCGGAATTGCTGCAACGCCGCCCCGAATTAATGCACAGCCTCAGCGAAGTGATGGCCGAGCGCCGTTTGCGCAACGCGCAGGCCAATGAAGCGCCCACATCGGGCGCGATAGAAACGCGCTCCAGCTTGGCCGCCCAACTGTTTGGCTCCATGAAAAGTTTATTTGGGCGGGTTTGAGTGGCACAGGTATCATGTGCGCCCCATTTGATTGAAAGCCGCTGCCCGCAACCATGACACCGTACGATCTCTCCACGGAAACCCTCGCTGCTGAAGGTCTGCGCGCCGGTATGCGCCGCTTGGCGGCCAGCGTGTGCGTGATTACCGCCGTGGACAGCAGTGGTCAGCGCCAAGCCATGACGGCCACCTCGGTGACATCAGTTTCGGACGCACCGGCCTCGCTGCTGGTGTGCATCAATGCGCAATCGTCGCTGCACGATATTTTGCTGGGCGGCGGCGCATTTGCAGTCAACGTGCTCTCTGCGCATCACGCCGATATTTCTGTGCTGTGTGCCAACGGCGCGGCGGGTGAAAACCGTTTTTCTATCGGCGATTGGGACAGCGCGCACGACTTGCCGTGGTTGCGCGATGCACAAGCTGTTTTCTTTTGCGACAGCGCCGCGCAAATGACTCACGGCACACATTTGATTGTGGTGGGCAATGTGCGCGCCTTGCGCGTGCAACAACAACCCGTCAACCCCTTGCTCTATGCCGACGGTCAATACCGTCAACTGAACTAACGCAGGAATCTGTTTTATGAATTTTGCCGAGCTGACCATTCCCCAATTAGTGCAAAACGCTGCGCAACAATTTGCTACACGCAGCGCGATTGAAGATGGCGATATTCGCCTCACTTACGCGCAACTGGAAGCGGAGCGCGTGCGCGCCGCCAAGGCATTTATTGCCGCCGGGATTCAACACGGCGATCGCATTGCGGTGTGGGCACCAAATATTGCGGAATGGATTATCGCTGCGATTGGTTTGCAATCACTGGGCGCGATTTTGGTGCCAGTCAACACGCGCATGAAAGGCGCAGAAGCAGGTTATGTGTTGCGCGCCAGCAATGCTAAATTATTGCTAACCGTTTCCGGCTTTCTCGGTTTTGATTACCCCGCGATGCTCGTCAACGAAACGCTGCCGGATTTACAAAAAATTATTTGTTTGCGCGGCGAATCTGAGCAGTCTATTTCTTGGCAAGCATTTCTTGCGGCAGGCAGCAATGTTAGCGATGCCGATGTGTCTGCACGCACTGCAACCGTAAAACCCAGCGATATTTCCGATTTAATTTTTACCTCTGGCACCACAGGCAATCCCAAAGGCGTTAAAACCACTCATGGACAAAACATCAAAGTGTTTGCTGTGTGGTCAGAATTGGCGCGTCTCGACGAGAATGATCGCTATTTGATCGTCAATCCTTTCTTTCATTCCTTCGGCTACAAAGCGGGCTGGTTGGCGTGTTTGATTCGCGGCGCAGCGATGTTGCCAATGGCCGTTTTTGACGCCAAAGAAATTTTGGTGCGTATCGGCAGCGATAAAATTTCTGTGCTGCCTGGGCCGCCGACCCTGTATCAAACCATCCTCGCCTTCCCTGATCTCAAAAATTACGACATCAGCAATTTGCGTTTAGCGGTTACCGGCGCAGCGGCGATTCCTGTGTCGCTGATACACCAAATGCGCAATGAACTCGGTTTCAAAACCGTGCTCACGGCTTACGGTTTAACCGAGAGCTGCGGCATGGTGACCATGTGTCGCGATGGTGATGCGGCTGAAATTATCGCCACCACATCCGGTCGTGCTATTCCCGATGTAGAAGTGCGCTGCGTGAATGAACAAAACCAAGAAGTGCCGCGCGGTGAAGCCGGTGAAATTATTGTGCGCGGTTACAACGTGATGCAGGGTTACTTCAACAACGACGAAGAAACAGCCAAAACGATCGACAAAGACGGCTGGATGCACACAGGCGATATCGGCGTGATGGATGCAGACGGTTATTTAAAAATCACTGATCGCATGAAAGACATGTTTATCGTCGGCGGCTTTAACTGCTATCCCGCCGAAATTGAAAACATGCTCGCCACTTGTGAGGGCGTGGCACAATCGGCGGTGATCGGCATCCCCGATGAACGCATGGGCGAAGTGGCGATGGCCTATATCGTGCCGAAAGCGGGCAGCGACATCACGGCAGAAAAAGTCATCGCTTGGTGTAAGCAAAATATGGCGAACTACAAAGTGCCGCGCCGCGTAGAAATTATCGACGCCTTCCCACTCAACGCCACTGGCAAAGTGATGAAGTTTGTGTTGCGCGATCGCGCGCTCGGCAAAGCGTAAGAAGAGAATAATATGGCTATCACACGCAACACCGTTGATGTTTATCGCATGTCGCCTGCGAAATGGGCGGGCGTGGTTGTGCTGGCACTGTTTTTTATTGGCGGTGGCGCTTCACATTTTTTGTACACGGATGATTTCACCGCCATCGTACCGCCGTGGATGCCTTACCCGCGAGAAACCGTGTTAGCCACCGGCGTGTTGGAAATACTTTTCGCTGCACTGCTATTTGTAAAAAGAGCGCGTCCGATTGTGAGCCTGTGGATCGCTGCTTATTGTTTAGCCGTGTTGCCCGCCAACATCCACATGCTGCAAAACAATATCCCGATGTTTGGTCAAACCTTTCCGCCTGCGGTGCTGTATGTGCGCATCGCGTTACAAGCAGGTGTAATTGCGCTGGCGCTGTGGGCAGCCAACGGCAAAGCGCATTTAGTGCGCTATGGCTTGTCGGGGTTGTTTAGGGGGTAGATTTTGCTAAACACCCCACCATCTTGTCACCCAACCCCCGCAAAAAATCCGCATAATTATTGGCGGAAGTCCCCATGGGGTCTATC
>CAZHQZ010000061.1:0-2778 GCA_964534675.1 uncultured Pseudomonadales bacterium
TGCCTATTGCGCTAATGGCAATAATGAGAAAACAGGCGAGGAAGGACAGCCTGCCATTCTTTTTGCTTTATGCAGTCTTCTGGGATTTGTGGGTAGAACTGCATATCAACTGTAAGACCGCTGTCCCATATATCCTTAGATGTCCCAAGTTTGATTTGATATTTTTTGTTGCTAGGAGTAATGGATTTTTTTTCGATTATGACTAGATGGGGTGGTAGAGAGGCGGCATTAACGGCAGAGGTTGGAAGCTTAATGTGGTATGTATTTTCACCACAGAGCCACAATTCCGTTGGCAAACTTTGGGATTGGGATGGTTTGATATCTATGTCGAATAATACAGCTCGGCTATTAGAGTTGTTTGTGATTTGTAGTTTTAAGTCAGATGTTGTATTAGCGTCGGGGCAGCGTCCAATTGGTTCTATAGAGAGTGGTTGTAGAGTGTGCCACGGAGTGATGAGTGCTGGGTTATATAGCTTTGTTGCGTAAGCTTCATCGAGAATGGCATTAGCTAAAGGCAGAGAGTGAATGCGACCACTTGTGAACCATGTCAGTGCTGATTGTTCCCTGTATGAACGAAATGCAGTAAAAGAGCTTATGTTTAAATAGTAACTGTAAGCGCCTATGAAAATGGCTAGCGCTGCGATTATTGGCACCCACCATCTGCTAGAAAAAATCACAGGGGCTAGTAATAGTTCTATACAGATGATGGATGTTGTGTACAGCTTATAGCGGTCGACAAAAGCCGAAGAGCCAAAGTATGGGGTGCGCATTACAGATATAGATAAAAGCGTTAATACACAAAACAGTAGCAGTAGTGTAAGTGCCCGGTTGCTTTTCCAGCCATTTTTTAGAAAAAAAATGATTAAAAAAAGATGAAGAGTTCCGATGGGGGTTGCATGTAAAGGATTGCTGCCATCCCGTATTGGTAGGCTTGCGAGCGAAGCTAGAAAGTTGACGATAATTTCCTGAATAGGGTTGGATATTTGTGACTGGTAGGGTAGGCGAGCCGCAAGAAACTGAGTAATTGCAGCAATATCTTTTTGTGTGTAGTACAGCGAAAAACATAAAAGGCAGCTAAATATCCATACAAGTGCTGTAAGGGAGAAAAGTGTTGCTTTCTTTTTTTGCATGTTATCTAGCAGAATTACAAAGCTAATAGGCAATAAAAGCACATTGTTGGCTTGGGTAAATACGGCTATCCAACACATGATACATGCCGTGGCGATAGTCAGTGTGGTGTGCTCTTTTTCCAGTAGCAGTAATGTTGCTAGTACAAATGTCATGGATGTAAACATCTGCAAAGAGCCAGAAGAAAGTAGCGTGACTAGACTGGGATAAATGCTAAAAAAAACTGCACTGATACAAGGGAGTATAAAGAGGTGTTGTTTTTGTATTTTGCGAGTAAGCAAAAGGAAGTAGGCGAGCAAGCCGAAGTTGCCAATTAAAGTAAAGAGAATAAAGTTAGCTCGACCTGTAATGAGGTCGTTTGCCCAGTAAACGCTTTTGTTGTAGAAACAATAGTGCTGGAAGTACTGCCAAAATAGGCCTTGTAGTGAGGTAATTGGCGTTTCTGCTTCTCTGTATAACAACAAGGGAAACAGCACCTCATAAAAATCATCAAAAAAAGGTGCGTTTACAGTGTTTAGCCAAATAATGGTGAAATAGATGGCGATAGGTATGGATGATAAAAAATACCAATGCCAAGGCTTTGTGCTGGACAATAAATTGCTTTTTAATAGATCAGGCGACATAGGTATCAAGCACATCCATCAGGTTGTCGACCAGTGTATCTGGGCTGGCATTCTCTACCGAGCCGCCGTGGCTGTAGCCATAAGACACACACAGCACTTTCATCCCCGCATTTCTTGCACTTTTCACATCGGTTTCTGAATCGCCGATCATCAGTGTGCGTTCAATAGGCGTGGCGAGTTGTTCACAGCAATGCAGCAGCGCGGTAGGGTCTGGTTTGCGCTGCGGAAAAGTGTCGCCGCCAATGATGATAGAAAAATAACTGTCTAAGTTGAGTTGTTGCAGCAGGGCTTTAGCCAACAGCTCCGGTTTGTTGGTAATGCAGGCCATTTTTTTGTTGATGGTTTGGCAGTGTTGCAGAAATTCGCGCGCGCCGGGAAAAAGGCTGGTATTTGCGCCGTTGTGCTGCGTGTAGTGCACCAGAAACTCATCGTGTACGGCATCCAGCAGTTCAGCCTCGCCGCTGTTGGCAGCGAACAGCACGGCGCGCTCAATCAGTTTGCGCGAGCCGTTGCCTATCCAACTGCGCACGCGCTCCACGCCGGCGGCAGGCCAGTTTCTTGCCAGCAAAGTGTCATCTACAGCGGCGGCGATGTCGGCTGCGCTGTCTACCAAGGTGCCGTCGAGGTCAAACAACAATAAATCAAAAGCGGATAGTTGGATGGCGTTGCGTGTCATCGGTTTTTATCAGTCGTCATTCGCTGCGTGTATGCAGCAGTTTTTGTATTTTTTGCCGCTGCCGCAGAAGCAGGGATCGTTGCGGCCAATTTTGGGTTGCTCGCGGCGATAGGGTTCTTGTGGCTCTTGCAACATGTCTGACAGCAGGCAGCCGCATTCGGCGTAATTCATCATAATCCACGGTAGTTGCTCGGCAATTTCTGCCATAGAAGCGAGAAAAATCTCGGCCGATTCTTCGCTGTCTTCCAACGCGCCAGCAATATCCGCAAACAGCGCAGCGATGCTCAGTGTGCTGTCGACTTCTTCCACAATATCAAACATGCCGTCTTCGGTTTCTACCGGCTCGGTTTC
>CAZHQZ010000061.1:2878-4824 GCA_964534675.1 uncultured Pseudomonadales bacterium
GGGCAGATACTGCGCCAGCGTTGGATGCGCTCCAGTGTTTTTTCGCCGTGCGCGGGGCGCTTCATGGCTTTTAACACCGAGGGCGAGGCGTGCTGAAATGGAATATCGAGATAGGGCAGGATTTTGCCTTGCGCCATCAGTGGAATCACGTCATCGACATGCGGATACGGGTAGACATAGTGCAGGCGCGTCCACACGCCGAGTGAGCCGAGCGCCTCGCACAATTCCAGCATGCGCGTTTTGATCGGCTGTCCCTGCCAAAAGCCGGTGCGGTATTTCACATCCACACCGTAGGCGGAGGTGTCTTGTGAAATCACCAGCAATTCTTTTACGCCGGCTTGCACCAATCTTTCCGCTTCATTCATCACATCGCCGACGGGTCGGCTGACCAAATCGCCGCGCATGGAAGGGATGATGCAGAACGTGCAGCGGTGGTTGCAGCCTTCGGAAATTTTCAGGTAGGCGTAGTGGCGCGGCGTGAGCTTGATGCCCTGCGGCGGCACTAAATCTATCAGTGGATTGTGCGTTTTTGGCGGCGGCACATATTCATGCACGGCGGCCATCACCGGCTCGTATTGCGCGGCACCGGAGATGGACAAAATATTGGGATGCGCCTGCTTGATGCGCTCGGCATCCGCGCCGTTGCCCATACAGCCAGTGACAATCACGCGCCCGTTGGCGGTCATGGCTTCGCTGATGGCATCCAGCGACTCCTGCTTGGCGCTGTCGATAAAGCCACAGGTGTTTACCACCACCACATCGGCAGCCTCGTAGGTGGGCACTACGTCGTAGCCTTCGAGTTTTAATTGCGTGAGGATGCGTTCGGAGTCCACCAGTGCCTTGGGGCAGCCGAGACTGACGAAACCGACTGTGGGGTTGGACATGGAGAATACCGGTGTGGAGCGGGCAGGCAGTTTAACCGATGCATCTGCGCAGCCTGAAACGAAAACACCCCAGCAAGCTGGGGTGTTGATTAGGGAAATCTTGCGTCTGTGAAAGCTATTTCTTTTCGCAGGTGTCTTTTATGTATTTTTCCAGTTCGAGCACTTTGGCCGCCTGTTCCTCTGGGGTTAACACGCGCTCCTTGCCGTCTTTATCCACCATGCGCACACGGCCGCGCTCTTTCAGTGTTTTGAGTTGCGCTTCAACTTTGCCGCACTTCTCTTGCTCTTGTTTTTCCAGTTGTTTGGCTTGGTCTTCTATTTCTTTTTTGTGGGCTTGTTCTTGCTTGCCTTCTTCGGTGTTGGCAACGGCGGCATTGGGGTCATAGACCGTGCTGCTGCCACCATAGGTGCTAACTTTCTCCGCCTTCACGCCAACTGGTGGCTGTTCGGCGTACTGCGTGATGCCGTTTTCGTCTGTCCACTTGTAATAGTCTTTCGCAAAGGCAGAGCCTGCCATGAAGCTGAGGGCGAGACCGGCGATGATGAGTGCGCGTTTCATGTGAGGACTGTCTCCTTGCATAGGTAAGGCATTGATTCGCTCAGGATAATACGCTGTGCCTTCAAAAAGTTAAAGGCAGAAGATCAGCGCGCCAAGAGACGCTTCAGCGCCAGCCGGATCAATTCTTCGCTGCTGCTGACGTTCTGCTCTTTGAGTACGGCTTGCACCATTTTCTCGGCTTCTTGCGGTTTGTAGCCCAGTGCCAGCAGCGCGCTTTCAGCATCTGTACGCAGTGTGGGTGCGGTTGCAGTGGATGCAGCAGTGCGTGTATCCGCCAGTGTGTCGCTGTTGTTGCCGTGCTGGAGCGTGATGCGATCGCGCATTTCCACCAATAGGCGCTCAGCGGTTTTGCGACCGATCCCCGGCACTTTGGTGAGTGTGTTGATTTGATTGTTTTGGATGCACAGTACCAGCTCGCTGGCATCTAGCGCCGACAAAATTGCCAGCGCCATTTTGGGGCCGAGGCCATTGACGCGTATCAGTTCGCGAAATAATTCGCGCGT
>CAZHQZ010000061.1:4924-8527 GCA_964534675.1 uncultured Pseudomonadales bacterium
TTCATCGTATGCGACCGCGCCGAAATTTTCCCGCCGATTCCGCCGCGTGGATGAGTGTTTTTTGCGTGTGCGCATGACACAGTGCCACGGCCAAAGCATCGGCGGCGTCTTCTTGCGGATCGCCCGCTAGCGACAGCAGTGTTTTTACCATGTGCTGCACTTGCAGCTTGGTCGCGGCTCCTGTGCCCACCACCGATTGTTTCACTTTGCGCGCTTCGTATTCCGCCACCGGCAAATGGTGGCTTACGGCGGCAACAATCGCCGCGCCGCGCGCCTGCCCCAGTTTTAAAGCCGAGCCTGCACTCTTGGCCATGAACACATTTTCCACCGCGACTTCTTGCGGTTGAAATTGCTGAATGATTTCGCAGACGGATTCAAAAATAGTTTTGAGTCTTTCGGGTAGCGGGGTGTCGGGAATGCGAATCACGCCGCTGCTGATGTATGACGTGCGCGCGCCGTCGAGGCGGATAATCCCGAACCCTGTTTTACGCGAGCCGGGATCAATGCCGAGGATGATGGTCATGCGCGTCGAACATCATCAAAGTCGTGGTTATACTTTTTCGTCGGCTTTGGATTTTTCGCGCAGACGAATATGCAGTTCGCGCAACTGGGCGTTGTCTACCGTGCCTGGCGCATCGGTCATCACGCAAGCGGCGGTTTGTGTTTTCGGGAAGGCGATCACTTCACGAATCGATTGCGCGCCCAACATCAACATAATCAAACGATCCAAACCAAACGCCAAGCCGCCGTGCGGAGGGCAGCCGTATTTCAGCGCATCCAACAGAAAGCCAAATTTTTGCCGCTGTTCCTCTTCGCTGATGCCGAGTATGCGAAACACATTTTGCTGCATGTCTTGATCGTGAATACGAATCGAACCGCCGCCGAGCTCGGTGCCGTTCAACACCATGTCGTAAGCGCGTGACAGCGCCGTTGCAGGGTTGGCAGCAAGTTCTGCGGTGCTGCAAGAAGGTTGTGTGAAGGGGTGATGCAGAGCGGCGAGGCGGCCTTCGTCGGCTTCAAACATCGGGAAATCTACCACCCACAGCGGCGCCCACTGACAGGTGTACAAATTCAAATCTGCGCCGAGTTTGCAGCGCAGTGCGCCGAGGGCGTCGCACACGATTTTGGTTTTGTCGGCACCGAAGAAAATCACGTCGCCGTTTTGTGCGCCGAGGCGTTCAATCACACCTTGCAGCGCTTCATTGGACAAGTTTTTCACGATGGGCGATTGCAAACCGCTGCCTTCGCCGTTGTGAATATTGCTCACGTCGTTGACTTTGATCCATGCCAGCCCTTTGGCACCGTAAATGCTCACAAAATTGCCGTATTCGTCGATTTGTTTGCGCGTGAGTTTTTCACCGCCGCCCGGCACTTTCAGTGCGACTACGCGGCTGCCGGCATCGTTAGCAGGGCCGGAAAACACTTTGAACGCGACATCTTTCATCAAATCGGCAACATCGACAATTTCCAGCGGGATACGCATATCCGGTTTGTCACTGCCGTATTTGCTCATCGCCACGCTGTAAGGCATGGAGGGGAAGTCACCCAAGTCCACCAGTAGCACTTCGCGGAACAAATCGCGGATCATGGTTTCCGCGATGTGCATGATGTCTTTTTCGTCGATGAACGACGCTTCAATGTCGATTTGCGTAAATTCTGGTTGGCGGTCGGCGCGCAAATCTTCATCGCGGAAACATTTGGCAATTTGGTAGTAGCGATCCATGCCCGCCACCATCAACAACTGCTTGAACAACTGCGGCGATTGCGGCAGCGCGAAAAACTTGCCGTCGTGCGTGCGGCTGGGCACGAGGTAGTCACGCGCACCTTCTGGTGTAGCGCGGGTGAGGATCGGTGTTTCAATGTCGAGAAACCCCTGCTTTTCTAGACTCTGGCGCACGATGGATGTGACTTTGGCGCGAAATTGCAGGTTGCGCGCCATGTCGGGGCGGCGCAGATCGAGATAGCGGTAGCGCAGGCGCACATCTTCGCCAACTTGGGTGTAGGTATCGAGTTGGAACGGCGGTGTTTCGGCGCTGTTCAAAATTTCCAATGCGGTGGCGTAGATTTCTATTTCGCCGGTGGGCATATTGGGGTTGATGGTGCTAGCCGAACGCTCGCGCACTTTGCCGGTGACTTGCAAAACAAATTCGCCGCGCACGCGGTCGGCCAATTGAAAGTATTCGCCTGCGTCTGGGTCAAACACTACTTGCACTATGCCGGCGCGGTCGCGCAGATCGACAAAAATCACACCGCCGTGATCGCGGCGGCGATCAGCCCAGCCGCACAGCGTGATGGTTTGGCCGACATGAGTCTTGTTGATATCGCCGCAATAGTGGCTACGCATGGTGCAAATTCTCCGGTAGATGGACGCTGCGGTTCGTGGCGCAGCGGGGCAAAAATTATACCTGAGAAACCGCGCTGCCCAAGGTTGTTGTTTGCTGATGGTGCTGGTGGTGACAGCGGCAAAAACAGCGGTAAAAACAGGTTTTTTGTGTGATAAGGCTTACATAGGGCGTTATTTATAGGGTTTTTTGCAAAATGCGCAGAATAAGCCTTGCGGGGTTGTGGGGAATCTTATATATATACGAGCCATCGCGAACGCCTGCCCTGTTTTTTAAGGTGTTTTCGGTGAAAGCAGTGAAGAAGTATAAAAAAACAAACGAGTGAAACATCCAACCATAAATCAACGAACGTTGAGAGGAACTGAACATGGCCGCTAAAAAAGCCCCTGCCAAGAAAGCTGCTGCTAAACCAGCCGCTAAAAAAGCTCCAGCCAAGAAAGCCGCTGCTAAACCAGCCGCTAAAAAAGCTGTTGCGAAAAAAGCCCCAGCCAAGAAAGTAGTAGCGAAGAAAGCCGCTGCGCCTAAAGTGGCTGCCAAACCAGCGGGTCCTATCAAGAGCCGCTACAACAAGAGCCAGATCGTGCAAGAGATTGCCGACTTCACCGCAGTAGCGCGTAAAGAAGTGGGCAAGGTGTTGGAGCATTTGGAAGACATCATCGCGCGTCACGTTTCGCCTAAAGGTCCAGGCGAGTTCGTGTTGCCAGGCATCTTGAAAATCAACGCTATCAAGAAGCCAGCTAAAAAAGCGCGCAAAGGCATCAACCCATTCACTGGTGAAGAAGTGATGTTCAAAGCCAAGCCAGCGAGCACAGCGGTTAAAGTGCGTCCGCTGAAAAAACTGAAGGAAATGGCGGCTAAGTAATAGCTAGCCTTCAAAACAAAAGCCGGAATAGCTAAGCTGTTCCGGCTTTTTTATTGCCTCTCTTTGCTCTCGGATTTCGATTATGCGCGCCAGCCAGTATTTGCTCCCCACTTTGAAAGAAACGCCTGCCGATGCCTCGGTGGTCAGCCATCAACTGATGTTGCGCGCAGGCATGATTCGCAGGTTGGCTTCGGGCTTGTATACATGGCTGCCGCTGGGCTTGCGCGTGCTGCGCAAAGTGGAGCGCATTGTGCGCGAGGAAATGGATAAAAGCGGCGCGCAGGAAGTGTTGATGCCGGTGGTGCAGCCCGCCGAGCTGTGGCAAGAATCTGCGCGTTGGGAGCAGTACGGACCAGAATTGCTGCGCGTGCGCGATCGCCACGACAACGCGTTTTGCCT
>CAZHQZ010000062.1:0-8520 GCA_964534675.1 uncultured Pseudomonadales bacterium
TGCACGGTATTTTGTTGCAGCATCCGGTGCCGGCGCAGATCGACGAGCGCGCTTGTTTTGATGCCATTGCGCTCGACAAAGATGTTGACGGCGTGACTTGCCTCGGCTTTGGTCGCATGGCAATGAGCGAATCCGCCTATGGCTCCGCAACGCCCGCCGGAGTGATGCGCCTATTGGCGGCGTACAACATTTCTTTGGCGGGCAAGCACGCCGTGGTACTTGGGCGCAGCCCTATTTTGGGTAAGCCGATGGCGGCGATGCTGTTGAATGCTGACTGCACGGTGACGATTTGCCACTCTCGCACGCAGGGCTTGCAGGCCTTGGTGGGGCAGGCAGATATTGTGGTGGCGGCCGTGGGCCGGCCTGCTTTTATTCCGGGTGAGTGGATTAAAGATGGCGCCGTGGTGATAGATGCCGGTTACCACGAGGGCGGGGTGGGCGATGTTGAATTGACCTCGGTAATTGATCGCGCGAGTGCCTACACGCCTGTGCCTGGCGGTGTGGGGCCGATGACCATCAACACTTTGATTCTCCAAACATTGCAAGCAGGGGAAGCGAAATTGGGCGCAAAAGCTTCGTGAGTTTTACTTTGTTACAACGCTGCCAGTTACTTGTACATGACTGGATTTATGGCAATCGCATACGCGTCAAGTCAGGCAACAGCATCGACATTGCCTTCGCAGAAAGACTGCGCATGAAGAAGATCGACATCCTGATAAAAGGGAGCGGCAACAGCCTCTCCATCGGGAAGGGCTCTATGGTGGCCAAGTGCAAGATCCGCATTGATGGAAGCAATCAGAGAATAGAGATAGGTGAGGATTGCCTCTATCACGCCGGTAAAATCTATCTGCGTTACAACAGTCATCAGCACATCAAAATCGGCGACAAAACGACCGTCGAAGACGCCTACTTGCTGACCGATGAGGATGCCAGTATCGCCATCGGGCGTGATTGCATGTTTTCCAAGTTCGTGCATTTACGGGCGGGCGATGGGCATTCCGTGCTCGATGTCGCCTCGGGCGAGCGTATCAACCGCGCCAAAGATATTGTGATTGGCGACCACGTTTGGGTGGGGCGAGCCGCCTGTATTCTGAAAGGTGCCGTGATTCCTAATCGGTCTATCGTGGGCGCACACGCCGTGGTGACGCGGCAGTTCGATCAAGCAGGCTCCGCTATTGCTGGCAATCCTGCGACAGTCGTGAGGTCTGGTTTGGATTGGGATAGGCGAATGCTGTAGTCGCCCTAAAATAAATGCAGTTCCTTGTTGACTTGCCTTTTTCTCGCCTATAGAATTGCGCCTCTTTTTCGCCTAGCCCCTTAGATTTTTGCGGTCGGCTGGCGGTAAAACCAGAAGTAACTTATTGATTTATTGAGGTTTTCTGTTCATGCAGAACCAGAGAATTCGGATTCGCTTGAAGGCATTTGATCATCGTCTGATCGACACTTCGACGCAAGAAATTGTAGAAACAGCAAAGAGAACAGGCGCGCAGGTGCGCGGTCCGATTCCTCTGCCGACGCGTAAAGAGCGTTTCACGGTGTTGATTTCTCCACATGCCAACAAAGATGCGCGCGATCAGTATGAAATTCGCACGCACAAAAGAATGCTGGATATTGTTGAGCCAACTGACAAGACGGTCGATGCTTTGATGAAGCTAGACTTGGCGGCAGGTGTAGAAGTTCAAATCAGCTTGGGCTGATAGGTTTTGGTAGTAAGGTTCTAGTAGTAAATAAGAAGTGGCATAAGTGGTACAGATTTTTGAGTTTTACTGTATTGCTGGCGACTCCTTGGTGTAACGCTTATTAAGGCGGCCATAGCGGGTAAAGCCCCGTACACGAGAGGTGAAAAATGGTTAATGGTTTAGTCGGTCGCAAGTGCGGCATGACGCGTGTTTTTACAGACGATGGCATCTCGATACCTGTGACGGTAATTGAAGTTGAGCCTAATCGCGTTACTCAGATCAAATCTATCGATACAGACGGCTATACAGCAGTGCAGATCACTGTTGGTGCGCGTCGCCAATCTCGCGTTACTAAAGCGGCCGCAGGTCATTTCGCTAAAGCGGGTGTAGGTGCTGGTCGCGGGTTGTGGGAATTGGCAAGCGATGGCGCTGATGTGCCCGCTGTTGGATCTGAGTTGACAGTTTCTGCTTTTTCTGATGGTCAGTTGGTTGATGTGACTGGTCAATCTCGCGGTAAAGGTTTTCAGGGTGTTATTAAGCGCTGGAACTTTAGTGCGCAAGATGCAACCCACGGTAACTCACTGTCTCACCGCGCGCCTGGCTCTATCGGTCAGAACCAGTCGCCAGGTCGTGTGTTTAAAGGCAAAAAAATGGCAGGCCACATGGGCGACGAGCAGGTCACTGTGCAGAATCTGCAAGTTGTTCGTGTGGATGCGGAGCGCAATCTGTTGTTAGTGCGTGGTGCGGTGCCTGGCGCGCCGGGCGGCGATTTGATTGTGCGTCCTGCGGTTAAGGCTTCCTAAGAGGGGAATGTTGTGGAATTGAATATAGCAACACTCGAAGGTGGTAGCGCTGGCAAGGTTCAGGTATCTGAAACTGCATTTGGGCGCGCATACAACGAGGATTTAGTGCATCAGGCGGTTACCGCGTATTTGTCTGGTGGTCGTCAAGGTTCGCGCGCGCAAAAAAATCGCTCAGAAGTGAGTGGCGGCGGTAAAAAACCTTGGAAGCAAAAAGGTTCTGGTCGTGCGCGTGCTGGTAGTACGCGCAGTCCAATTTGGCGTACGGGTGGCGTAACTTTTGCTGCGCGTCCTCAGGATCACAGCCAAAAATTAAATCGCAAAATGTATCGCGCTGCTTTGCAGAGCATTTTGTCGGAGTTGGCGCGTCAAGATCGCTTGGTGGTGGTTGAAAAAATCGAATTAGATCAGCCAAAAACCAAATTGTTGCAACAAAAATTGCACGCGTTGAATCTCGACAACGTGCTGATTGTTTCTGATGAAGTGAGTGAAAACCTCTATTTATCAGCGCGCAATTTGCCTAATGTAGATGTGCGCGATGTCAGCGCGGCGGATCCTGTTAGCTTGGTGCGCTTTGATAAAGTATTGATTACAGTTCCTGCTGTGAAGAAGTTTGATGAGGTGCTGGCATGAACCAAGAACGTATTTATAAGGTTTTGGTCGGCCCGCAGATTTCTGAAAAATCTACCATGGTGTCCGGCGATAGCAACCAAGTGGTGTTTAAAGTTGCTTTGGATGCCAACAAGTTGGAAATCAAACACGCTATTGAAAAGCTGTTTAATGTCAAAGTGGCTGCTGTGCGTGTGCTGCGAATGAAAGGCAAAGTTAAGCGCAATCGTTTTGGCGATGTACGCCGCAGTGATTGGAAAAAAGCCTATGTCCGCCTGGAGCAGGGTCATGATATTGACTTTGCCAGTATGTAACGGTGGGGAGTAAATTTTTATGCCAATAGTAAAAAGAAAACCTACCTCGCCCGGTCGCCGCTTTGTTATTAGCGTCGTCAACCCTGATCTGCACAAAGGCGCACCTCACGCGGCCTTGGTAGAAAAGAAAAGCAAGCGCGGTGGCCGCAATAACAATGGTCGCATCACGGTGCGTCACCAAGGTGGTGGCCATAAACAACACTACCGCATCGTGGACTTTAAGCGTGATAAAGATGGTATTGCTGCCTCTGTTGAGCGCTTGGAATATGACCCTAATCGCAGTGCAAACATTGCATTGGTTTGCTACGCCGACGGCGAGCGACGCTATATCGTTGCGCCTAAAGGCTTAAAAGTTGGTGATAAAGTTCAATCTGGCTCTGCCTCTCCGATTGCGGTTGGCAATGCTCTGCCTTTGCGCAATATTCCTATCGGCTCCAATGTGCATTGTATTGAAATGAAGCCGGGTAAAGGTGCGCAAGTGGCGCGTTCAGCGGGTGCTTCTGCGCAGTTAGTTGCTCGCGAAGGTGCTTATGCGACTCTGCGTTTGCGCAGCGGTGAAATGCGTAAAATTCTGGCTGACTGCAAGGCAACTTTGGGTGAGGTGTCCAACAGTGAGCACAACTTGCGTTCATTGGGTAAAGCCGGCGCTAGTCGCTGGCGCGGTATTCGCCCAACGGTGCGCGGTGTGGTAATGAACCCAGTAGATCACCCTCACGGTGGTGGTGAAGGTAGAACATCAGGTGGTCGTCATCCAGTTTCGCCTTGGGGTACGCCGACTAAAGGTTACAAGACTCGTAAAAATAAACGGACAGATGGTTTGATTGTCCGTCACCGCAACAAGAAGTAAGAATTTAAGAGGATAGATTCGTGCCGCGTTCATTGAAAAAAGGCCCGTTCATAGATCTGCATCTTGTTAAAAAGGTGGAGACGGCGCTGGAAAAAAATGACAAGCGCCCCATTAAAACGTGGTCGCGTCGCTCCATGATTATGCCTGAAATGGTGGGTCTGACTATTGCTGTACACAACGGTCGCGCGCATGTGCCGGTGTATGTAACGGAAGAAATGGTTGGTCACAAACTGGGTGAATTTTCTGTTACGCGCACCTACAAAGGGCATGCGGCAGATAAAAAAGCCAAACCCGGCAAGAAGTAAGAGGTGAGCGTGATGGAAGAAGTTTCAGCAACATTGCGTGGCGCTCGCGGTTCTGCGCAAAAAGTTCGATTGGTGGTTGACCAAATCAGGGGTCAGCATGTCGAAAAAGCTTTGGATATTTTGTCATTCAGCAATAAAAAAGCGGCTGTGTTGGTTAAGAAAGTGCTTGAGTCTGCTATTGCTAATGCAGAGCACAATCAAGGGCTTGACGTTGATGAGCTGCATGTGTCTACGGCGTTTGTAGATGAAGGTATGGCGATGAAGCGGATTAAGCCTCGTGCCAAAGGTCGTGCGGATAGAATTTTGAAGCGCACTTGCCATATCACTGTAAAAGTTGTTGCTAAATAAAGCGATAGATTAGGAGACCGCAATGGGTCAAAAAGTACATCCAACAGGCATTCGTCTGGGTATCATCAAGAAGCATACTTCTGTTTGGTACGCGAACAGTGCTACCTACGCGGATAAATTGTTGGCAGATATCAAGGCGCGTACTTTTATTCAAAAGAAATTGGCCAGTGCGTCAGTGAGCCGCGTTGATATTGAACGCCCATCTCAATCCGCGCGCGTGACCATTCATTCGGCGCGTCCAGGTATTGTGATTGGTAAAAAAGGTGAAGATGTTGAGAAGTTGCGCGGCGAAGTAGCTCAAATTTTGGGCGTGCCTGTGCATATCAATATCGAAGAAATTCGCAAGCCAGATATTGATGCGGTTTTGGTGGCTCAAGGTGTGGCTCAGCAGTTAGAGCGTCGTGTAATGTTTCGCCGTGCCATGAAGCGAGCGGTGCAAAATGCCATGCGTCAAGGCGCTCTGGGAATCAAAATTATGGTGTCCGGTCGTTTGGGCGGCACGGATATTGCTCGCACCGAATGGTATCGCGAAGGTCGTGTGCCTTTGCACACTTTGCGTGCAGATATCGATTATGCAACAGCAGAAGCTTTGACAACTTACGGAATTATCGGCGTGAAGGTCTGGATCTTCAAAGGCGAGATTCTGGATGCGGCAGAGCAGGCTGAAGTTGCTACAGGTAGAAAGAAGTCATCTAATCAGGGGTAAGACGCGCCATGTTACAACCTAAGCGCACAAAATTTCGCAAGCAGTTTAAAGGGCGAAACCGCGGACTTGCTCAGCGTGGCAGTAAAGTCAGTTTTGGCGAGTTTGGCTTGAAGGCAACTATGCGTGGACGCATCACGGCCAGACAAATCGAGGCTGCAAGACGTGCATTAACACGCCGCTTGAAGCGTGGTGGACGCGTGTTTATCAGAATTTTTCCCGATAAGCCGATTACACAGAAGCCACTTGAAGTGCGTCAAGGCAAAGGTAAAGGTAGTGTTGAATACTGGGTTGCACAAATTCAGCCGGGTAGAGTTTTGTACGAAGTAGAAGGTGTGACGGAAGAATTGGCGCGTGAGGCATTAACGCTTGCGGCGGCAAAACTTCCTTTGACAACAACATTTGTTAAACGGCAGATCATGTAATGAAAGTGGCAGATCTTCGCAGTAAATCAATTGCAGAATTGCAGTCGGAGTTGGATAAGCAGCTCAAAGATCAGTTCAAGCAGAAAATGCAGCTAAGCACTGGACAGTTGTCGCAGACGCATTTGCTCAAGGCGTCTCGACGCCGTATTGCGCAAATCAAAACACTGTTGAATGAAAAGGCTGGTGAATAACATGACAAACAAAGAGCAAGTTGCTCGTACCAAAACAGGTCGCGTTGTTAGCAACAAAATGGACAAAACGATTACTGTGTTAATCGAGCGTCGTGTTAAGCATGAGCTGTATGGCAAGTATTTGGTGAAGTCGTCAAAATTGAAAGCGCATGATGAAAATAATGAATGTGCGATTGGTGACATTGTAACGGTGAAAGAAATTCGTCCACTTTCCAAGACAAAGACTTGGGCTTTGGTCAAAGTTGAGGAAAAAGCAACTGTCGTTTGATAGTTGCTCTTGATAGTGTTCGTTTTCGGAGTGTAGTGAATGATCCAGACTCAAACATTTTTAGATGTGGCAGACAATAGCGGTGCCCGCAGAGTTATGTGTATCAAAGTGTTGGGCGGCTCTCATCGTCGCTATGCTGGGGTGGGCGATATCATCAAAGTGAGCGTTAAAGATGCTATTCCACGCGGCAAAGTCAAAAAAGGTCAAGTAATGACGGCTGTTGTTGTGCGTACAAGAAAAGGCGTGCGTCGTGCAGACGGCTCGTTGATTAAGTTTGATGACAATGCCGCTGTGTTGCTAAATAACCAACAGGCACCGATTGGTACGCGTATTTTTGGCCCTGTTACGCGCGAATTGCGTGGTGAAAAGTTCATGAAAATAATTTCTCTGGCACCAGAAGTGCTTTGATCTAGGCTGGAGTGAGGTTTTGGTATGAGCAAGATTAAGAAAGATGACCAAGTGGTTGTTACTGCTGGCAAAGACAAAGGTAAGCGCGGTTCTGTGCAGCGAGTTCTGGATAACGGGCGCGTTGTGGTTACCGGTGTTAACTTGGTAAAAAAACACACCAAGCCTAACCCTCAGTTGGGTGTTCAGGGTGGAATCGTTGAAAAAGAAACATCAATTGATGTTTCTAACGTGGCAATCTATAACCCTAAAACCAATAAGAAAGATCGCGTTGGTTTCAAAGATGTAGATGGCAAGAAAGTGCGAATTTACAAATCCAGTGGCGATGTGATTGGCGCTTAAGTTAAAGGTGAAATGGTAATGGCCAGACTGCAAGAAGTTTATAAGAGCGAAATACTCCCCAAGTTAAAATCTGAGTTGGGCGTAAAAAGCGTAATGGAAGTGCCAAAAATCACTAAAATCACCGTTAATATGGGTGTTGGTGAGGCCTTGGCTGATAAGAAAATTCTTGAAAATGCTGTGCGGGATCTTGAACAAATCACAGGTCAAAAGGCAGTCATTACCAAGGCGAGAAAATCGATTGCGGCGTTCAAAGTGCGTGAAGGTTGGCCTATTGGTTGCAAAGTAACGCTGCGCAATGACCGTATGTATGAATTTTTGGATCGTTTGATTACGGTGGCTATTCCGCGTATTCGCGATTTTCGCGGCATTAGCCCTAAGCAGTTTGATGGTCGAGGCAACTTCTCCATGGGCGTTTCTGAGCAAATTATCTTTCCAGAAATCGACTACGACAAGATAGATGCTTTGCGTGGTCTAGATATTGCTATTACGACAACGGCAAAAACAGATGAAGAAGGCAGAGCTTTGTTGAAAGCCTTCAATTTCCCGTTTAAAGCCTAATTTTTATACACGAGGACAGCCTTTCACATGGCAAAACTTTCGATGATTGAGCGCGAAAAGAAACGCGCAAAAACAGTCGCAAAATATGCGGAGAAGCGCGCGCGCCTCAAAGCGCTAATTGCAGACCCAAAGGCTTCTGACGAAGATCGTTGGGATGCGCAGGTGCAATTGCAAAAGCTGCCGCGCAACGCAAATCCTGTGCGTATGCAGACTAGATGTCGATTGACTGGTCGTCCACATGCCGTTTATCGCAAATTTGGTTTGTCGCGGATAAAGCTGAGAGAGCACGCGATGAAGGGTGATGTGCCTGGTTTGGTTAAGGCCAGCTGGTAGATTCGGGAGTTATTACTATGAGTATGCAAGATCCCTTGGCGGACATGATTGCAAGAATTCGGAATGCGCAATTAGCGCAGCTTGCGAATACTTCTATGCCGTCATCAAAAATTAAGGTGGCTGTTGCTGAAGTGCTGAAGTCTGAGGGCTATATTGAAAGCTTTTCAGTGAGCGCAGGCAGCAAGCCAGAATTAAACTTGGTATTGAAATACTACCAAGGCAAACCGGTTATTGATGGCATTAAACGCGTAAGCCGCCCTGGGTTGCGCAACTATCGCGGCAAAGATGAATTGCCTACGGTTGCCAATCACTTGGGTATTGCTATTGTTTCAACCAGTAAAGGCGTTATGACTGATCGTGCTGCTCGCAAAGCCAATATCGGCGGCGAGATCT
>CAZHQZ010000063.1:0-1879 GCA_964534675.1 uncultured Pseudomonadales bacterium
GCGTGACCGGCAATCATCGGCCCCCAACTTAAAACGTAATCAATATATTGTTTGCCATCCGCATCCCATAAATAGGCACCGTTGGCGCGCTCGACAAAAATAGGTGTGCCGCCCACTGCGCGAAATGCGCGCACGGGTGAGTTGACACCGCCGGGGATACTGCGTGCGGCGCGAGCAAATAAATCTTCAGAATGCGTCATGGTTTCACTCATCAATCAAACAGCGCAGCGTAGGCTTGCGCGTGTGCGGTAATGTCGGGTGCGGAAAATAAATCGCCGACAACAGCGAGCATATCTGCGCCAGCGCGTAAAACAGCAGGGGCATTATCCAGCGTAATACCACCGATCGCCACCACAGGAATAGCGAGCTGTTGTTTGGCTGTGTGCAAAATAGACAAGTCAGCGGGCGGTGCAGATTGCTTGGTACTCGAAGAAAAAAAACGCCCAAAGGCGACATAGTCTGCGCCTTCTTGTTGTGCAGCTTGCGCGAGCGCGAGCGAGTTGTGGCAGGTGATGCCGATAATCGCCTGCTTGCCCAGTACGCGCCGCGCTTCTGTCAGCGGCATATCGTCTTGGCCGAGGTGTACGCCATCGGCAGCTACGGCTTTTGCCAACGCCACATCATCGTTAATCAACAGAAACGCATGGTGAGCGTGGCACAGTGTTAGCAGTTGCTGCGCTTCCGCTTTTCGTTGCTGCGCGTTGCTGTGTTTGTTGCGGTATTGCACCCAGCGGCAACCGCCTGCTAGTGCTGCTTGCACGGCGGGCAGCAGGCAGTCGGCTAATAAGTGGTCGTCAGTAATAGCGTAAAGACCGCGTGGGTGTGGTGTCATGGTGGGTTTCCCGTTCGGGCTATAATTCTCGCCCCATTCTTTCGCGGCATTATCCTTCATGCAAAAAATTGTTACAGCCAGCCCAGACAGTGATGCCGCCGTGTATTGGCGACTGCTGCGCTATACCAAACCCGTGTTGGGCTTATTTGCTATCAGCATGGTGGGATTTGTCGCATTTGGTTTGTTGCAGCCACTGTTGCCCGAGTTGCTCAAACAAATGGTGAAGGCCATTGAAGTCAAAGATATTTCACATCGCTGGCAGTTGCCGTTGATGGCGGTGGGTATTTTTGCTGCGCAAGGTGTTGCTTCTTTTATTGGTAATTATTTTATGGCGCAGGTTGCAGGAACCATCGTGCGCAATATCCAAAAAGATATTTTTAATAAATTGACGATACTGCCCTCGCATTATTTTGATACAACGCCAACAGGTCAGAGTATCTCGCGTATAACCAGCAGCGTGGGCATGGTAACGGGCGCTATTACCAGTGCGATTATTATTGTGATTCGTGAAGGCACCGTAGTCATCGGTATGATCGGCTATGTTTTTTATCAGAACTGGCTGCTTTCTATGGCGTTTGTAGTGATTGCGCCGGTGATTGGTTTGCTTGTGCGTTATGTGGGTGGGCGCTTTCATAAAATCAGCCACAAAATGCAGGATGTGGCGGGTGATACTTTGCAAGTGGCGGGTGAAATGATTCGTGGTTATCGTGTAATGCGCAGCTTTGGCGGCGAAGCGTATGAAAGAAGCCGCTTTGTGGATGCCACGAATCGTAGCTTTTCTTTGTATATGAAAATGCAAAAAATTGCCGCGCTAAATACACCTGTGTTGCAGTTGATTGTTTCTTTGGCAATTGCCGTTATTTTATACATGGTGTTGAGCCCTGAGATGTTGTCCAAGTACAGCACTGCCGATTTAGTTGCCTATATCACAGCGGTCGCCATGCTGCCGAAACCGATACGGCAGTTAAGTGGCACCAACGGCGCGATACAAAAAGGCATTGCTGGCGCGCAAAAGATTTTTGAAATTTTGGATATGCAGTCTGAGCG
>CAZHQZ010000063.1:1979-8493 GCA_964534675.1 uncultured Pseudomonadales bacterium
GAGGCTAAATACAGTGCCGCCATGGCGATGTCTTGTGGCTTACCCAATGCTTGCAGCGGTGTGAGTTTGCGCATTTTTTCGCGGTTATCCGCGTCGATAAAGTGTTCCAGTGCTTCGGTCATGATGGAGCCTGGGCTGATGACATTGACGCGCACGGTGGGCGCTAATTCGGCTGCCATCATTTTTGTTAAATGGATTAACGCTGCTTTGACTGTGCCGTAAGAAGTAAAGAACGGTTGCACTAAACGACCAGCAGCCGATGCAATATTGATGATACAGCCGCGACTATCGCGCAAATGAGGTAGTGCATATTGCGATAACAAAAAGGCACTCGTGAGATTAAAATCCAGCGAACGCCGAAACGATTCTGCTGTGATTTTTTCCATCGGCTTCGGCATCGTGCCGCCGGCATTGTTCACCAAAATATCAATGCGCTTGAAATGATCTAGGGTGGTGGTAACCAGTTGTTGCAGTTGTGTGTCTACCAAGACATCACACTTCACGCCCAGTGCATCGCCACCGAAAGTTTTAGCCTGTGCGACCACGGCGTCTAAATCGGCTTGTGTGCGTGCGGCAAAAACGACCGTGGCGCCCGCTTCCGCAAAGGTAAGACCTATGGCTTTGCCGATACCCTTGCCGCCACCGGTGACGATAGCGACTTTTCCTTGCAGTGAAAATTGTTCGGCGAGCATAGCTTATCCCTCGTGGTTAGAGCACCATTTCTGCAAATTGACGAATACGCTGAAAGTCCTGATTCGGGTCGTCGGTGCGGCTAATCATGATGGTAGTGACTTGCGATTTTTTCCAATCGGCAATGCGCTCTTTGATGCGGTCGACAGGGCCCGAGAGAGAAATTTCATCAGCGAGTGCATCAGGCACGGCTTCAAATGCACCCATGTGGTCGCCGGCAAGGTATTTGTCCTGCACTTCCTGCACATCAAAACCCATGCGTTCCATTAAATTTTTATGGAAGTTTTCGTCTTTCGCGCCCATGCCGCCGACGTAGAGTGCCAACATCATTTTGGTGGGAAATAAAGCGTCTTTGAGATTGTCGTTGACATTCACTTGCACCATCGCGGCAATTTCAAAATTGTCCGGTTTGTTTTTCAGTGATTCATCAAAAATATTCATGCGATAGGGCGAAACAAAAATCGGAAACCAGCCGTCGGCAATTTGCGTGGCGAGTTCAATATTTTTAGGACCTTCCGCACCCATAAATACGGGAATGTGCGGGCGCAGTGGATGCGTGATGGATTTCAGTGGCTTGCCCAAGCCGAGTGCGTTAGGGCCGTTGTAGGGCAGTTGATATTGATTGCCTTGAAACGCTAGCGCCTGTTCGCGGCGTGTGACTTGGCGAAAAATATTCATCCACTCTTTGGTGCGCTCCAGTGGTTTTTTGAAACCTTGTCCGTACCAACCTTCCACCACTTGCGGGCCAGAAACGCCGATACCGAGTTGAAAGCGGCCGCTGGATAAATGATCCATCGTCAACGCAGTCATTGCGGCACAAGTAGGCGTGCGCGCGGAAATTTGCATCACCGAGGTGCCGAGTTTGATTTTGCTGGTGTGCGAGCCGAGCCACGCGAGCGGGGAGACGCAATCGGAGCCGTAAGCTTCGGCTGTCCAAATGGAATCGTAGCCGAGGTTTTCCGCTTCTTTGGCGATTTCAATGCCAGGGTAAGGGTTGCGGTTCCAGTAGCCGAGATGTAAGCCAAGTTTCATGAGGTGCCTCTGGTTGCTAGTTAAAAAAATTATCGATTGGAATAGGTTTCAGAAGTGTGGGCGAGGTTGTCAAAACGTGTGTACTGCCCTTGAAAAGATAATTTACATTTTCCGATAGGGCCGTTGCGTTGTTTGCCAATGATGATTTCGGCAATGCCTTTGTCGGCGCTGTCCTCGTTGTAATATTCGTCGCGATATAAAAACATAATTAAATCGGCATCTTGTTCAATCGCGCCGGATTCACGCAAATCTGAATTGTTGGGACGCTTATCGGTACGGTTGTCTACGGAGCGATTTAATTGTGACAACGCAATCACAGGGCAATTAAATTCGCGCGCGATAGATTTGAGTGAACGCGAAATTTCTGATACTTCTGCCGTGCGACCTTCTTTCGCGCCCGGAATATGCATGAGCTGTAAATAATCCACCACGATCAGCGCAATTTCGCCGTGCTCGCGCTGTACGCGGCGCACGCGCGCGCGCATTTCGGCGGGCGAAAGCCCTGTAGTGTCATCAATGAGCAGTGGGCGCGGTTTGAGTCTTTCTAAAGCTAATCCTAGTTTTCCCCACTCATCATCTTCTAATTTGCCGTTGCGTATGCGCTGCTGATGAATGCGTCCAATGGAGGACAGCATTCTCATCACGACAGATTCTGCCGGCATTTCAAGGCTAAAAATGAGTACAGATTTTTCCTGATGCAGAGCGACATGCTCGGCCAAGTTCATGGCAAACGCAGTTTTACCCATTGAGGGGCGCGCCGCCACGATAACGAGATCGGATTTTTGCAGACCGCCAGTCATTTTATTGAGTTCATGAAAGCCGGTATCAAGACCTGTGATGTCGCCTTCTTGCTTGCTCAAATAGTCAATGCGATCCAGTGTGTTTTTTAGCAGCGGTGAAATGCCTTCGAAACCGCTTTCTTTGGGGCGGCCTTCAGCAATATCGGCAATGATTTTTTCTGCGGTGGCGAGCAATTCATTGCTGTCGCGACCGTCAGGCGTGTGTGCGTGATCGGCAATATTGCTGGCGGCGCGTATCAATTGGCGCAGGGTGGCGCGCTCGCGCACGATGTTGGCGTAAGTCAGCAGATTGCTGGTGCCAGGGGTGTGGCGCGCCAGTTCAGCGAGGTGGGCAATGCCGCCAATGGTGTGCAGCTCGCCGTCTTGGTCTAACAATTCAGAAACAGTGATGATGTCCAGCGGTTTGGCGAGTTCCGACAAACGCAGCATGGCGCTGAAAATCAGGCGGTTTTCCGGGTTGTAGAAATCGCGTACCTGCAACACTTCCAACACCTGATCCAGGGCTTGGTGATCCAGCAGTAGGCCGCCCAGCACTGCTTGTTCCGCTTCCAGCGAATGCGGTGGCACGCGCAGGCGTGCGTCAGTGTTGTTGCTGACCATAGAGAGAGAAGCTGTGTCGCTGGCGGTAGTCATTCAGGTCAATCCCGCGAAAAAGTGCATCCCAGAAAACAAAACAGGCACCCGAGAGTGCCTGTCTTTATACCTTAAATTGCCGGCGGCGATCACTCCGCAATCACGACAACCTTAACGGCTTGAGTGACATCGCTGTGCAACTGAATGTCGATCTCAAACTCACCAATTTCACGAATCGCGCCGTTAGGCATGCGCACTTCGGTTTTGGTGGTGGCGTGACCGGCATTGGTCAGTGCATCGGCAATATCGCGTGTGCCGATAGAGCCGAACAGCTTGCCTTCGTCACCGGCATTTGCGGCGATGGTGATGCTGACAGTGGCCAGTGCAGCAGCGCGTTTTTCCGCTTCTGCCAATTTGGCAGCGGCAGCAGCTTCTAACTCAGCGCGGCGTGTGTTGAATTCGGCAATGTTGCTTGCAGTAGCGGGTACAGCTTTGCCGAAAGGGAACAAAAAGTTGCGAGCGAAACCAGGCTTGACGTTGACTTGTGTGCCAACGCCACCGAGGCGACCCACTTTATCCAGCAGAATAACTTGCATGTGTGTCTCCTTATTTGAAGTGCTGATCGGTGTAAGGCAACAGTGCCAAGTAGCGCGCGCGCTTGATGGCAGTGGCCAACTGGCGCTGGTATTTCGCGCTGGTGCCGGTGATGCGGCTAGGAACGATTTTGCCGGTTTCGGTGATATAGGCTTTGAGTACGTCCAGATCTTTGTAATCGATCTCAACGGTTTTCTCAGCGGTAAAACGGCAGAACTTACGGCGACGGAATTGCTGTTGTTGACGTGACATGATTCAACTCTCCCTTATTCAGCGTCGTCGCTGCTGTCATCAGCAGCATCGTCTTGGCTAGATTCTTCGGCGCGCGGCGCGCGAGCAGGCTGCTCGGCTTTGCGGCGGCGATCTTCGTTTTCGGCTTTCATAATCAACGATTCGTCGGTGACGGCTTCGTCACGGCGCATCACCATGTTGCGCAACACAGCATCGTTGTAGCGGAAGTTGGTGGTCAGCTCATCCAGTGCTTGTTGACCACACTCGATGTTCAGCAGGATGTAATGTGCCTTATGAATATCTTCGATTGGGTAGGCCAGCTGGCGGCGGCCCCAATCTTCTAAACGATGGATTTTTCCGCCGCTGGCTTCGATGGCGCTTTTGTAGCGTTCCACCATGCCGGGCACTTGTTCGGATTGATCTGGATGAACCAGAAATACGACTTCGTAATGTCTCATGGATGACTCCTTGTGGGTTAAGCTCCCCAGCGGTGCCGGTGGAGCAAGGGATCCGTTATGGCCTTGGCGGCTATAAACGGGGCGGCAATTCTAGGGGATGCCCATTGCCATTACAACGGTCTATCATGCCAACCTCGTTTTAGCGGCTGTTTTCCTATGTGTGCCATGCGTGTTCTGGGCATAGAAACCTCTTGTGATGAGACTGGTGTAGCCGTCTATGACAGCGAGCGTGGTCTGCTGGCCGAGGCGCTGCACAGCCAAATCGCTATTCACAACGAGTACGGCGGCGTGGTGCCGGAACTGGCCTCACGCGACCATGTGCGCAAGCTGTTGCCGATGGTGGAGGAAGTGCTGGCGAAGTCGAATTCCACGCGCGCGGATATCCACGGCATTGCCTACACCGCAGGCCCCGGTTTGCTGGGCGCGCTATTGGTGGGCGCGACGTTTGGCCGCACCTTGGCATGGAGTTGGGGTATTCCCGCCGTTGGCGTGCACCACATGGAAGGGCATTTATTGGCACCGATGTTGGAGTCGCCCGCGCCTGCGTTTCCTTTTGTGGCGCTCTTGGTGTCGGGCGGGCACACACAGTTGGTGGAAGTGCGAGGTATCGGCCGCTATCGCCTGTTGGGGGAATCGCTGGACGATGCCGCAGGTGAGGCTTTTGATAAGACCGCCAAGCTGCTCGATCTCGATTACCCCGGCGGCCCGCAAATCAGCCAGCTGGCTGAACGAGGATCGCCTGAGCGTTTTGTATTTCCGCGCCCGATGACCGATCGCCCCGGCTTGGATTTCAGTTTCAGCGGCTTAAAAACGTTTGCACTCACAACGATTCGCCAACACGCTGGCGCAAACGGTTTGCCGGACGCACAAACCTCGGCCGATATTGCTTGGGCCTTCCAAGAAGCCGTAGTGGATACGCTGGTAATTAAATGTCGCCGCGCGATTGAGCAAACGGGTTTGCGCTGTTTGGTGATTGCCGGCGGCGTGAGCGCCAATCGCCGCCTGCGTGAAAAACTGCAGCAAGCATTAGCAGGAAAAGCAGAAGTATTTTATCCGCGTCCCGCTTTTTGTACCGACAATGGCGCGATGATTGCTTTTGCTGGTTGTCAGCGTTTGTTGGCAGGGCAAAGCGAGCCGCTGACGATCAACGCTTTTCCGCGTTGGTCGCTCGAAACTTTGCCAGCTATTTGAAGAGAGTTTGTGATGGACATTGTTTACATCCGCGATTTGCGCATAGAGACCATCATCGGCATTTTTGCGTGGGAGCGCGAAGTGTTGCAAGTGGTGAGTTTGGATCTGGAAATGGCTGCGGATATTCGCGCAGCGGCAGAGAGCGATGACATCGCAGATGCGCTGGATTACAAAACCATTTCCAAGCGCGTGATTCAATTTGTCAGTGAAAGCCGCTATCAACTGATAGAAGCGTTGGCTGAAGCGGTGGCCGATATTGTGCGCAATGAATTTGGTGTGGCGTGGCTGCGCTTGCGTATCAGCAAGCCTGGCGCGTTGCGCGGTGCGCAAGATGTTGGCTTGCTGATTGAGCGCGGAGAAAAACCGGCGTGAACAGAGTGTATCTCGGCATAGGTAGCAATGTAGAACGCGAGCGGCATATTACGGCGGCTTTGGACGCGCTGGCGGATGCGTTTGGCGAGCTGCGCATTTCTTCGGTGTATGAAAGCGAAGCGGTGGGTTTTGACGGCGATCATTTTTTTAACTTGGTGGTGGGCTGTGAGACGGATTTGTCCGTTGGGAACTTGTCAGCCCGCTTGCGCCAAATTGAAAATGACAACGGTCGTTTGCGCGGCGGTGAGCGCTTTTCAGCGCGGACACTCGACATCGACATCCTGACTTACGGCGACGCAGTGGGGCAGATAGATGGCATTCACTTGCCGCGTGCAGAAGTTCTGCAAAATGCGTTTGTATTGTGGCCGCTGGCAGAAATTGCTGGCGATGAACGGCATCCTGTTGAAAACAAAACTTATGCCGATTTATGGCGTGCGTATGATCGCGCACAAAAATTATGGCCAGTAGATTTTGTATGGCGCGGCAAACTTATCAGCCGCAGGCTGTCGCCGTGAGTGATGTCGTCTCGTTGCAGCAATTCAAAAAAGCGGCGCTGCAGAAAAAAGGCAAGCA
>CAZHQZ010000064.1:0-6022 GCA_964534675.1 uncultured Pseudomonadales bacterium
GCCTGTCTCAAAGAATAGCTTCAGTCCTTTGTGTTTCCACGATTTGATCATCCGTGATCCTCAATGCAAACACCTTCATGGTATTGCAGCAATACGGCTTGTGCAACCAACTTGGTTACAGCAAAAAAGCCTTATCCATAAGTAAGATTGAGCAACTATTTTTTCTTCGGCCGCACATACAACACCAAACTGTGCCCCACCAATTCGTAGCCGTGCGCGTCGGCAATTTCTGTTTGCAGGCGTTCGATGTCTTCGTTGTGAAACTCCACCACCGCGCCGGTTTCTGCGCAGACCATGTGATCGTGATGCTCGTCGCCGCGATGCAATTCAAACACCGCATAGCCGCCATCAAAATTGTGGCGCGTTACCAAGCCCGCTGTTTCAAATTGCGTCAACACGCGATACACCGTGGCTAAACCCACGTCTTCGCCGCTGTCCAACAACTTTTTGTACACGTCTTCTGCGCTGAGATGGCGCTGGTCATCCGTCTCCAACATTTGCAGAATTTTGATACGCGGCACCGTGACTTTTAAGCCCGCTTTGCGCAATTCTTGGTTCTCGCCTGCCATGTTCCGCCCCTTCTAGCGCTTCCGAGTATCAGGTATTATCGCCGCTCGCTGCAATCAGTGGAACCTTGCCACCCATGCCCGCTCTGTTACGCCACACCACAACTCGCCTGCTGCTGCCCTGTTTGTTGGCGCTGGCTGTTGCAGCCTGCTCGTTCCCCGGCGTTTATCACTTGACCGTGCAACAGGGCAACGTCGTCTCACAAGACATGGTGAACCAGCTCAAACCGGGCATGGACAAACGCCAAGTGCGCTACATCATGGGCACGCCGCTGTTGATCGACAGCTTTGAAGACAATCGTTGGGATTATTTTTACTCGCTGAAAAACGGCAACAACGAGTATTCGCGCGAGCGACTCACGCTGTATTTCACCGACGATGTACTGACCAATCTGCAAGGCAACTTCCGCCCTGAGCAGGCCACTGCCGCCACCGCAACAGGCAACGCACAACCCGCCGAACCGGAAGCGGATGAGGACGACGATTGGGACATCAGCAAGTGGTGGGATTAAGCCTTCGCCTTGGCGGCGCGCTGGCGGCGCGCTTCTTTCGGGTCTAGCAACAGCGGGCGATACAACTCCACCCTGTCGCCCTCCGCCAACACATAGTCATCGCTCACCAACTGGCTGTAGATGCCGAGCGCGAGGCTCGCCATATCGAGCGCTGGGAACGCCGCCGCAATTTCTGAACGCTCTACCGCTTCTCGCGCGGTGCAGCCCACAGGCACAACCAAGGCTTTCACCACCTGCTGATCGGGCAGGGCGCAGGCCACTTCTATAGCTATCATCGCTGCACTCATGCCGTTGCCCCCAGTTGGCTGTGCGCGCGACGGCACAGGGCATCCACCAAATTCACCGCCACGCTCTCGAACAATTTGCCGGCGGCGAGGCTGGCGAGCTTGCCGTCCAACTCGAAACGCAAATCCAGCGACACCTTGCAGGCCTCCGGTGCCAGAGCCAGAAATTGCCAGCGGCCTGAGAGCGCGGTGAAGGGACCTTCCAGCAATTCCATGTCGATACTCTGCGGCCGCTGCAAGCGATTGCGCGTGGCAAAAGCCTGCGTGATGCCGGCGCGACTCAGCTGCAAACGCGCTTCCACCAACTCCGGTGTGGCCAACATCACCGTCGCCGCCACACAGCCGTCCATGTACTGCGGATACGCGGCAATATCGTTGACGAGATCAAACAACTGCTCGGCGGAGTACGGCAATAACGCGGTTTTGGCGATGCGAGTGACAGGCATAGCGAATCAACAATCAGAATTGGAATGGCGATCCATTCTAACGAACACTCGCATCCTGCACCTATAATGCCGCCATGAAAAAAGCAAACAGCAAAGACAACGGCGGCACCATCGCGCTCAACAAAAAAGCGCGCCACGACTATTTCATTCAGGATCGCTACGAAGCCGGCATCGCCCTGCAAGGCTGGGAAGTGAAGAGCCTGCGCGCGGGCAAATGCCAACTCGTGGATTCTTATGTGCTGCTGAAAAACGGCGAAGCCTTTTTACTCGGCTCGCACATTTCACCGCTGCAAAGTGTGTCCACCCATTTTGTGACCGACCCTGCGCGCACGCGCAAATTGCTGCTGAAAAATCGCGAACTGGCAGATATTTTTGCCGCCGTGCAACAGAAAGGCTACACCTGTGTTTGCACCGCGATGTACTGGAAGCGCCATCTCGTCAAATGCGAAATCGCACTCGCCAAAGGCAAAGCCGAACACGACAAACGCGAAGTCGAAAAAGAAAAAGATTGGCAGCGCGAGAAGCAAAGGTTGATGGCGGCGCAGTAACAGCCCGTCGCCTTACTCGACACACAAGGACAGTTAAACCTGTTGTCTTCTTGACAACACACAGGGATGTTGTAGCATGAACAACACAAAGGCACTGCCGCTATTTAATGAGCGGATACGCTATTTCGAGACTGCTTTCGCGCAAATCGTTGTGTGGCAAATATCGCAGCCGTTGCGCGGTAGCCAGCACCGCTATAAGTATCGGCTCGCTTATGTGGTGAACGAGGTCTGCGTGTTGCGTTACGACAACGAAAACGGCAAAGGCGATCACCGCCATTACGGTGAAACAGAAACGGATTATGTGTTTACAGAGTTGGCGCAACTATTGACCGACTTTGCAGCAGACATAGCGAGGTGGAACCATGAAAACAATCTTGTTTGAAGTTGCTGCTCCAACCACAGCGATGAACAACCTCATTCGCGCCGCCAAATCCGGCACTGCACAACGTCAAGCGCGCATTACTTTTCCCTCCGCAGCAGATATGGCGCGCATCCTCACGCCAACACGCTGGACACTCGTGGAAGCACTGACCGGCACCGAACCTCTCGGTGTGCGCGAGCTGGCAAGACGCACCGTGCGCGATGTAAAAGGCGTACACACAGATGCCAACGCACTAGTTGCTGCTGGCATTATTGATCGCACAGCAGATGGAAAATATTCATTTCCATTTAACAAAGTCAAAGTGCGGTTTGAGCTGCATGCCGTTGCTTGAAGTTATTTAGGCATGTATGCAGCATGAAAAAAGTGTGGCGATGCAGTAAATAGTTAGTTTTCTAAGAATAGTTACGCATAAGGAGATAACAATGAGAAATATTATTTTATTTATATTGGCCTTGGTTATTTGTGGATGCTCAATATATCAGAAATCAATTCTTTCGAAAAATACTTCTCTAAAACCAATCGTATCCGAAGAAATTAAACATAAAATGAACGAAGGCCAGTCAGTATATCTACAGCTAGGAGTTATCCCTGGTGCCATTTATGGAGCACCTCAGAAAGAGCCAGAATGGTACATTGATCTAAACGAAAACCTGAATCCAACATTAGACTTTGAACGCCTTGAATTGGAATTACTTAAAATTGCAAAGCCGCAAGACGCAAGCCTTACTTATAGTCTCAAAATTGAACCTGTATATACAAAATTAGTAAGGGTAAGTACATTCGGATATGACAAAAAATCCAAGACCCTCTTGAGTGGCCGCTTGTCAGATGAATCAAATAATGCAATTTTACTTGTTTATTTTGATAGGGCTTGCACGGTCACGGGTAGTTTAGATTTCGGAAAGAAAGGAATTTTTAACCACAAAATTGAAATACCGCATGCAGGCCTGTATAGACTCATAATTATCAAAGGGGGAAAAGATAGTGTTGTAACCGCAACTCAATCACATGGACCAGTAAATGTTTTCTTGTACTAAATTCTCATAACAAGTCGCTCGCCTTTTAGCCTGCGCTACGTTATGGCTTCTGGTCGTAATGCCCGCCGATTGCAAATATGTAAATGTACCGCTCGTCAAACGTATAAATGAGCCGATCTTTTTGTGAAATACGTTTTGACCAAAACCCAGAAAGACTGTGTTTAAGCTGTTCTGGTTTGCCCAAGCCCGCTGCCGGATCAGAACGCAGCATTTCTTTGAGTAATTTACGCAGTGCTTTATGAAGAACTTTATCTTGTTCCCTAAGCGCTTCATAAATTGCCCAAGTGTTACCCTCAAATACGAGTGATCTCATGGACTTCCTTGTCGCTTGGGGCATAGCCCGTTTTTTGTGCGTGCGTGGTTAAAGACGCTGCTATTTGCGTCATCAGGCTGTTGTTTTGCAGAACGTAGAGCGTTTCTTGCTCTCTTTCCCAATCGTCTGCACTTATCACAACAAACGCGTCGCCCGCTCGGCGGGTGACTTTTATAGGGACATGGCTATTAGCCACATGCTCTACGAGGGTTTTCAGGTTATCTCTAAATTGATTTACGCTTACGGTGTCCATAGCAGCGGCCAAATGTACGGGGTTGCGGTACAAGTGTAGCGCGATGCTTGGGGTAAAGCCATAACAGCATCAGCGGAGTTCATTGCGCTCAGTGGACGCGCTGCTTTAGTGGTTTAGCTGTGTATCAACATCCATGTGTTTGTGCAGGATGCGAATAATTTCAATGCTGGTTTTTTTGCCCACTTTGTAAAAAATAATATGGCTGCCCTGCGGGAATTTTTTGTAGCCGCTTTTTATATCGTCACAGGTTTTGCCAGCAGAAGGCGCATTGGCCAGCATATGAAACGCTTCATCTAATTGCTTAATGTACAAATTTCTCTGCTCTCTGCCCCACGTTTTTTCGGTAAAGAGAGCAATCGCATACAAATCTGCTTTGGCTTTATGGGTTAGCGCGAAGGCTTTCATTGATTACCGCTATCCAGTTCAGCAATAAATACGCCGTAACTGTAGTCGGTGAGACCACTCTGCTCGCCTTCATTCAGCATGCGGCGCAAGGCATCCAGCTTGCTTTCCGAGTTTTCAAGCAACCGTAACGCTGCACGCACCACTTCGCTGGCAGAGCCGTAACGCCCGCTCTCCAGTTGGTGTGCAATAAAGCTGTCAAAGTGCTCGCCAAGGCTAATGCTGGTATTTTTGGCCACGTTAAACCTCACAGGCTACCAATATTTACCAACTCATGGTACTCAGGCAGTGGTATGCCAGTCAACGCCGTTCTGCATCAAGCACCCTCCAAGTTAGATTTATTTTTCCGCCACATGAATATCGCCCTTCATGCCCGCTTCGCGGTGGCCCGGCATGAGGCAGACAAATTGGAAGTCACCCGCCAAATCAAAATTCCAAATAATTTCTCCGTTTTGATCGGGTTGTAACCGAATCATATTGGCATCGTGATGCTGCATATTGGGCATCTGTTTCATCATCTCTGCGTGTTCCTGAATTTCATCTGCTGTGCCCAGCACCATTTCATGCGGCACTTTGCCAGTATTTTTTAGTTTGAAACGAACGACTTCGCCCTGCTTGATCGCAATTTTTTCCGGCTGAAAGCGCATGTTATCCCCCATGCTAATTTCAATCGTGCGCGTAACGGCAGCGGCTTTTCCCGGTTTGCCAAAATCGGTTGCCTCGGCTTCTGCATCGCTGTGGTTTCCATCAGCAAATACAACAGGACTTATCGCCAAAGTCGCCGCCAGCACAGATATACCTACACGAGACAGAGAATAGTTTTTCAGTTTTTTTGCAGATTGATACATTTTCATCTTGGTTCTCCAGTTAATGATCGTTAAAACAACCAGCGGATGCCCGCCGTGATACTGCTACCGCGACTGTCTTCGCCGCGCGCTGCGGTGTAATCAGCCGTCTCGCCAAATTGACGGCCGTAACTCACATCCAGATACGGAGCAAACTTACGCGTGATTTCATAGCGCAACTGTAAGCCCAGTGTCGCATCCGACAAACCCGAGCAGACCTCTAGTTTTTTTATCGCTTGCGCATAGGCGTTCACTTCGAGATACGGTTGGATAATCAGTTTTTGCGTCAATAAAAAATCATTTTCTTCGCGCAAGCGAAACCCCACATCGCCGTCGTGGGTGAAAAATGCATGGGCTTGTGTTTCAAAAAAATAGGGAGCCAACCCTATCACGCCCACCACAAAATACGATTGCTCGTGTGGACGATTGTCATA
>CAZHQZ010000064.1:6122-8369 GCA_964534675.1 uncultured Pseudomonadales bacterium
CCGCAGAAAACCAACAGCCGAGCGCACAAACAACCAGCATTTTTTTAATGTGCATGCATACCACCTTTGGCGGCGCGTTTTGTGTGATCGCTGGGCATTGCAGCGGCATCCAATTTGGCGACCACCACTTTGCCCATCATGCCGGCGTTCATGTGAAACAAGAGATGGCAGTGAAACGCCCACTCGCCGATTTCATCGGCAGTCAACAAAACAGAGTACGACTTCCCTGGCGGCACAATGACAACTGTTTTGTCTGGTAATTTATTCGCTGGCTGTTGGTTATCCAGTTGCACAAACATACCGTGTAAATGCATAGGGTGCGCCATCATGGTTTCGTTCACGAAAGTCAGTTTCACGCGCTCGCCATAACGCAGAGCAAGAGGGTCGGCATCCATCATGGTTTTGCCGTTCATGGTCCAAATATAGCGTTCCATATTGCCACCCAGCGTCACCACAATTTCACGCTCAGCAGGGCGCGTGTCTTGTTGCTCACCCAGAAAACGCAAATCACTGTACGACAACACTTTGTCGCCGCGCGGCGCACCCGTTTTTGCCCAACCGCTGCGCATCTGCTCGCGCATATCCTGCATTTCCTCTTGCGTCATGGTGCTGTGATCCATGCCGCTCATATCCATTGAGCCCATACCCATATCCGCCATCGTCAACAAGGTGCGCGCACGCTGCACCGGCGCAATGCCTTTCATGCCTGCGCGCGGTGCCAAAGTACCGATTGCAAAACCGCTGCGATCTATCGGCTCCGCCACAATGGTGTAGGCTTTATTTTCACGCGGCGTAACCAACACATCGTAAGTTTCTGCCACACCAAAACGAAATTCGTCCACCGGCACCGGCTCCACACTGCGCCCGTCCGCTTGCACCACCGTCATCTTCAACCGCTTTTTTTCGCTGTCGAGTATGCGCACATCATAAAAAGACATGGACGAGGCATTAATCATGTGCAAGCGCACGGTTTCGCCCAAAGTAAATGTCTGCGTCCAATTTTGCTGCGGCGTTTTGCCATTGATTAAAAACGTGTAGCCGCTGACATCGGTTAAATCGGTGGGTGACATCCGCATCGCGCCCCAATCGCGCGCGTGTTGCCACGCCAAAGCCCAGCCTTTATTGCGCACCTCTGCAAAAAAATCGCCAACCGTTCTGCGTGCTTGACTGTAGTAATCAGATGACAATTTTAAATTGCCCATAATTTCTTGCGCGGTTTCTGCACTGAAATCAGAAAACATCACCACGGCAGCGCGATCCGATTTGATGGCATCCACACCTTTAGGGCGAATAATTAACGCGCCGTACAAGCCATCTTGTTCTTGACCAGCGGTGTGCGAGTGATACCAGTATGTGCCGCTTTGTCGCACCGTAAACTGATAAGTGAATGTTGCGCCCGGCGCAATGCCAGGGTAGGTATTAAAATCTTTTACGCCATCCATCAAGCCCGGCACCAAAATGCCGTGCCAATGCACGGATGACGGCTCCTGCATATGATTGGTGACATGTACCACCACTTGCTCGCCTTCCGTCCAATACAGCGTGGGCGCAGGAAATTGATGGTTCACCGTAATGCGCTGCATGGGCTTGCCGGTGATGTTGATAGTTTCCTTGCGTATATCGAGTTGATACTCAGCTGCGTTAGCCGTCGCCGTGAGAAAAAATGCCGCAAGCACCAGTAGGAATTTTTTTGTTTGCTGTGTTGCCATAAAAAACCTGATAAAACACTCTATGATTGAAACTCAATACCCGTGCGCTATATTGCCTCACACGCACCGACTACAACATGACGCGAAAATGACAATTTTGTAATCTGAGCATCCATGAAGATTTTATTGATTGAAGATGAAGCCAAAACCGGCAACTACCTCAAACAGGGTTTGACGGAAGCTGGCTATCTCACCGATTGGGTACAGGATGGCGCAAGCGGTGTGCGCTGCGCGCTGCAAGACGATTACGCGCTTATCATTTTGGATGTCACGCTGCCGCAACTCGACGGTTGGCAGGTGTTATCTGCCATACGCCAAGCTGGAAAAACGCTGCCGATTTTATTTTTAACCGCGCGCGACCAAGTGGAAGATCGCATCAAAGGTTTGGATTTAGGCGCTGACGATTACCTCGTAAAACCATTTGCCTTTGCTGAATTGTTGGCGCGCATACGCACACTGTTGCGACGCGGGAAAACGCAAGCAGACGACAGCTTGCAAGTTGCCGATTTGGTGTTGGATTTGCGCAGCCGCCGCGCCA
>CAZHQZ010000065.1:0-6026 GCA_964534675.1 uncultured Pseudomonadales bacterium
CACGCCGCTTACGCGCGCGATGAAAACGATGAATTTGTAAAACCCACGGTGATTGGTAAACCCGTATCTCTGCAAGACGGCGACGCGGTGTTGTTTATGAATTTTCGTGCGGACCGCGCGCGGCAAATCACTCGCGCATTCACTAATCCCACTTTCAATGATTTTTCGCGCACACGCACGCCTGCGCTCGGCGCTTTTGTGATGACCAGTGAATACGCCGATGACATTGCAGCCTTGTGCGCGTATCCACCCTCCACATTGAAAAACTCGCTTGGCGAGTATTTGGAAAGTGTAGGAAAAACACAGTTGCGCATTGCGGAAACCGAAAAATATGCGCACGTCACCTTCTTTTTTAGCGGCGGACGCGAAGCATTGTACGAAGGTGAAACGCGCATCTTGGTCGATTCACCGAAAGTCGCCACCTACGATTTACAGCCGGAGATGAGCGCGTTTGAGGTCACCGATAAATTGGTGGAGGCGATAAGCAGCCAGCAGTTCGATGTGATTATCTGCAATTACGCCAACGGCGATATGGTGGGGCACACAGGTATTTTCAGTGCCGCTGTAAAAGCGGTGGAAGCCTTGGATGTGTGTGTAGGCCGTGTGTGCGATGCAGTATTGGCCGCCGGCGGCGAATGCTTGATTACAGCAGATCACGGCAACTGCGAACAAATGCAGGATTACGAAGCGCAGCAAGTGCACACACAGCATACTTGTGAACACGTTCCGTTTTTGTACATCGGTCAGCGCACAGTCACGATCAATGATGGTGGTACACTGGCCGACGTTGCGCCGAGCATGCTGACACTGCTGAACTTACCGCAGCCCGCAGAAATGCAAGGGCGCAACCTCATCACCATTCACAACAAATAAAACTTTTTTATCACCACGCACGGAGATGCCTACATGAAAGCAAGCACACTGATACTGGCTGCCATTTTTGCTGGCGCAACATTGAGCAGCGCCATGGCAGCAGATGCCACACCCGCTGCGCCAGCCGCCGCCACTGCCCCCGCGCCAGCCGCTGAAAATCTCGAACAAAAAGTTAGCGAGATGCAGCAATCTATCGACAAACTCAAAGCGGACATTCAAACCATTCAAAATACTCGCAATGAATTGCAAGCCAAGCTGGAACAATCCGACAAAGATGTTGCGGCGCAAATGAAAAAAATTGAAGAAATCAACAATAAAATTGCCGAAAAACAAAAAGCCGCTAACGCCCAAGCGGCAGAAAAAAAGCAGTAAGCAGTTCGATCGCCGATCAGCGGGAACAGATCGGCCAGCAACTGCGTGCCCTGTATGCAGCAGGCACGCAGTCGCAACTGCGCTTGCTGCTGGAACAGGATGACGCCAGCACCCTCACCCGCAATCTCCAGTACAACGATTATTTCGTATCGGCGCGCCAGCAAAAAATGCAGGTGTATCTCGATGCCATTCAACGTATCGACGCGATAGAGAAAGAAATTGCTGTGACGATCAACGAATTGCAAACACTCCAGCAAACCCTGCAAACAGAAAACACGCAACTGGAAGCAGAGCGCGCTGCACGCAAAACACTGATCGACAACGCCGACAGCGAACTGCAAGCCAAAGGCGGCGAGCTGGATAAACTCCAGCAAGATCGCGCCGCCCTGCAAACACTGATTGCGCGCATTGAAAAACAGCGCGCCCTCGCCAAAGCGCAAGAAGAAAAGCGCCTGCAAGCAGAAAAACAGCAGCAGGAAAAAAAACATCAGCAAGAAGCAGCACAGACAGACACCGCGCAAAAAACAGATGATGTATCGCCTGCTTACAGCGCCGCTGATCTCGCGCGTTTACAGCAGCAATCGTTCGCGCAGCGCAAAGGCAAAATGCTGTGGCCGACGCAGGGAAAATTGTTAGACCGTTTTGGCGATCGCCGCCAAGGCAGCGTGACCTGGGATGGTTTGCGCATCAAAGCCGATAGCGGTACACCCGTGCGCGCCATACACGGCGGGCGCGTAATGTATGCCGACACACTGCGCGGACAGGGTTTGTTAATCGTGCTGGATCACGGCGACGGTTATATGAGTTTGTACGCACACAATGACACGCTACTACGCGAAGCCGGTGAATGGGTACAGCCCGGCGATGTGATTGCGCGCGTGGGCAACAGCGGTGGCGAAAAAGAACCGGCACTGTATTTTGAAATTCGCAAGAACGGCAATCCCATCAACCCTTTGCCGTGGCTGAGTAAAAATCCTTAAAAAATTCGTAGAGACTATTTATGTTGCCGAACACTTTACACACTGCCGAAGAAACACGCACACTCGATGCCGCGTTAATGGCATCAGGCATCAGCAGTATTGCCTTGATGAAAAAAGCCGCGCGCGCTGCGCTGGAAACTCTACTGGCACACTGGCAAAACCCTGCGGCCATCACCGTATTTTGTGGCAGCGGCAACAACGGTGGCGACGGTTATTTACTCGCGGCACTGGCGCAAGAAAAAAATATTTCCGCACACATTATTGCAGTCGGCTCGACTGAAAAATTTACGCCAGACACTTTGCAAGCGCACGCCTACGCCACACAAAACGGCGTGACGATTTCATCGTGGCAGAACAATATGGATTTACCCAGCAAAGGCATAGTGGTCGATGCCCTGCTCGGCACCGGTAGCTACGGCGCGCCACATCACGCTTACGCAGCGGCGATTGCCGCCATCAACAACAGCGGCCTGCCCGTGCTCGCGCTCGATCTTCCTTCCGGCGTGGATGCCGACACTGGCTGCGCAGAAGGTGTGGCGGTCGTCGCCGATGTCACCATCACTTTTGTTGCACTGAAACGCGGCTTGTTCACAGCGGATGCACCGGATTTTGTCGGCGCTATCGAATATGCCAGTCTCGGCGCAGAGGAAAGCAACGCGCAGGAAGATGGCGCTTGCGAACGCTTGGAACTCACGAATTTGTTGGATGAACTGCCGCCGCGCCAGCGCACGGCCCACAAAGGCTTGTTCGGGCATGTGATGGTGATAGGTGGCGACAACGGCATGGGCGGCGCGGTGCTCTTGGCTGCTGAAGCGGCTGCGCGCTGCGGCGCGGGCTTAGTTAGCGCTGCCACACGACCTGAACATGTGCCGGCGGTATTGGCGCGCTGTCCAGAAATCATGGTGAGCGGCGTGAACTCTGGGCAAGCCTTGGAGCCGCTACTCGCCAAACCCACGGTGTTGGTTGTCGGCCCCGGCTTGGGGCGCAGCGCGTGGTCCGAGCAGATGTTGCAGCAGGCCACCTTGAGTGAATTGCCACTGGTGCTGGATGCCGATGCACTCAACATGCTGGCCGAAGGGCGCGTGGTGCGCGAGCCGCGCCGCGACAACTGGGTGCTCACCCCGCACCCCGCCGAAGCCGCGCGCCTGCTCAATATCACCACCGCCGATGTGCAGCGCGACCGCTTCGCCGCCGTGCGCGCCCTGCAACAACGCTACGGCGGCGCAATCGTGCTGAAAGGCGCTGGCACTTTGGTGTGCGGAGCCAGCGGCGTGATCGGTGTTTGCACGGGCGGCAACCCTGGCATGGCCTCGGGCGGCATGGGCGATGTACTCGCCGGCATCATCGGCAGTTTGCTCGCGCAAGACCTCGAATCGGAAACTGCCGCGCAACTGGGCGTTTGCCTGCACGCCGAAGCGGCGGATGCCGCCGCCGAAGAACAGGGTGAGCGCGGATTGTTGGCGAGTAATCTCAGTGCGCAGTTGCAGGGTTTGGTGAACCCCTGAGCTGGCCCCGCTACGTCAACGCGCTACTTCAACGCCCTGCGCATGCTCCACAACACCAATGGTGCCAGCGGTTTCATCACTAAACGCGGCCAGCGCAAACGCTGGCGCAAATCCGCTTGGTAATCGGCAAAGCTGTGCTGCTGGAATTGCAAAATCTCTTGCGACTCAGCGGCGTCCATCCAACTGGTGTAGTAACGGTCTGAGCCTAGCATCTCGCGCGGCAGCTTGATACCCATGGCATTGAGCGCGGCGCTTAAAAACTGGTGTTGGGTCACGCGGCAATCCTCGCCACCGCCCAGTAGCAGCACCTTGCCCAGCGCGCGCGGGTTGTTAATGGCATTCACCATCGCCAATGCCACATCGCGCGGGTGCACATAGTGCAGCGGGTTGTCGGGCGACACGGCAAACAGCTTGCGCATCATGGATCGGTCTGCGCCCAGCGTGCGCGCATCCACCGACACCCCCACGCGCAACACACACCACGATATTTTGCTCGCCGCCAGCGCCTGCTCCACTTCCACCTTGTGCTGCGTGTAGTTGTCACTCGGCGCTACGGCATCATCGGCGCGCATCAGCTTTGTGACCGGTTCAGGGTAGCCAAATACCGTTACCGACGAGGGATAAATCAGCAACGGCTGTTTCACACGATTCTCAATATCTGCGATCAAGCGCAGCGTGGCTTTGACATTGATGTCGTGCGCCAAGGCTGGCGCGCGATCCGTCACCGGCGGCAACACCGCCGCCAGATGGATAACCGCAATACAACCCTGCAACAGCGGCTTGAAATCCACGGTGCGCAGATCACCCCACACCAGTTCGTCGCACAGTGCTTCCATGCGCGCTGCCACCTTGCGGTTGGCGGGGTTGTCGAGATCCATCGCCAGCACACGAAAATTGCGCCGCTTGAGTTCCGCCAAGACCATCTGCCCCAAATTGCCGAAAGCGCCAGTGACCAGCACGGTGCGGGATGCCGTCATAAAAAGTAATTCCTGAATTTGAGATTTTTCAGAAGAATGACCAGCTTGCCGCCACATTGCAAGCACCCAGAAAACTTTTCTCGAAGCATGGCATCTGTGAGCGGCGGCGTGTATAAAGGGGATGCCTGTCGTTGTGCAGATTACCCCGCATGGAAGACGATCTTCTCCTCACACTGAACCGCTTGCGCGAAGAGCATCGCATGCTCGACGATGAAATTCTGACGCTGCTGGAGCGTCCGTATTTCGATCAACTGCTGATGCAGCGCCTCAAAAAACGCAAACTGTGGTTGAAAGACACCATGTCGCGCATTGAAAGCAAATTGATTCCAGACTTAGATGCCTGAGCACGTTTTTCAATTCACTACCGGCTGCATATCCGGCGCATAAATTTTGTAACAGCCGTGTCCTTTTTTTGCCGTATACATGGCGCGGTCGGCAAACACGCGCAATAAATTTTCGTCGCGTGTGTGATCGGGGTACATCGCCACGCCCACGCTGGCAGTAATGCGCATGCCTTTAGGCAAAATATCGTAAGGTCTGCCAATTTCATCCACGATGCGCTGCGCCACAATATCAATACCGGGCGGCGAGGCTACGTTCTCTAAAATCACTGCAAACTCATCGCCGCCGATGCGCGCAATGGTGTCGGCCTTGCGCAACAAATTCGTCAAGCGATCCGCAATCTCACACAAAATTTTGTCGCCCATGTCGTGACCCAGCGTGTCATTCACCGGCTTGAAGCCATCCAAATCCAACACCACCAAACCCGCGATATTTTTATTGCGATCACTGCTGGCTAGTGCGCGCGTGAGTTGACTGTCAAACATGGAGCGATTGGCCAAGCCAGTCAGAGGATCGTGTGCCGCGAGAAATGCGTAGCGATCGCGCTCGGCATCGCGCTCTTGTTTCAAGCGCTGCGTAATCGCTTCAAACACCAACATCAAAAAAATAATCGCAAAATAGTTGACGATCCAATGTATCAAATGGAGTGTCATCCATTTGGATATATCCAACAACTGGGGAAACTTAAACAACCAGCGATCCACGGCAATCATGGCGAGATGCGTCACCAACACAATGCCAGACCACAACAAGCCACTGTATTTCGTGCCCAGCGTGAATGCCAAAATAATAGGGATCACCATAATCGGCATCGCGGGCGATTCCAGCGGCCCGCCCGATGTGGCAATCCCCATCACCACACCGGCATAGGTACAAAAAATAGTAATTTCCGCACAGCGCCGATATTTTTCACCGTGGCGCAACCAGTACAACACCAGCGAGTAACCCAAGGTCATGCACGCCAACACTGCCAAGGT
>CAZHQZ010000065.1:6126-8362 GCA_964534675.1 uncultured Pseudomonadales bacterium
GTTTGCAAATGTTCTTCCAAGTGTTCGCACACTTGATCTTCAATCGCTGATACAAAACCCAAACTAGTTTTATCGCCGATCAAACCAGCAGCAGCACCCAAACCAAACGACATGCCATACCACAATGGATTTAAAACCGAGAGGTGTCCGCCCAGTTGTTTAACGCGCTCTTCGCACCACGCCAAGTGGTCAATTTCTTCATCCGCAGCGCGCTCCATTTCTGCGCGCACGGCGGGCAGTTTGGCGGTCAATGCCTGCCCTTGATACAAAGCCTGCGCGCACACTTCGCCGGTGTGGTTCACGCGCATCAAACCGATAGAACGCGCAGTTTCATCTTTGGTCAGCGAGCACTCCGCTTCCTGCACTGCCGGAGAGGCGCGCAATGCGGGGCGCGTATCGCCAGTGAGCGTGCGCAGGGCGCGATCTGCCGAAATCAACAAATGATCCAAGCCCGTGAGTTGGCGTTCAGTGGTGCGAGATGGCATGAGTACTTCCACAAGTGTTCTGCGTTTCAGTCTATGCCTTTTCCTAGGCGGTTTGCCACAAAAGAAAACAAGGGCGCGAGTATAATTCGCGCCCCGCTCGCCACGCCTACGGTGAGCATCGCCAGAGCAACTCTCATGTCTTCCACCGCTACGCGCAAAGGCTATATCTACGGCTTCATTACGGTCTTTATGTGGGCGGGATTTGTGCTGCTGTCGCGCATGGCGCAAGCCAGCGGCCTGAACAGTTTTGATATGACCGCACTGCGTTTTGGCACCGCCTCGCTACTGCTGTTTCCCGCCTGGCTGTTCTGGCAGCGCGTGCCGCTGTTTACAACACAAACACTCATGCTCTCGACCGTGGGCGGCATCGGTTACGCGCTGTGCGCCTACTCCGCTTTTCACTTTGCACCGGCTTCACACGGCGCGGTGTTGCTGTCGGGCGTGCTGCCTTTTTTTGTCACGCTGGTCGCATGGTTTTTACTGGGTGAAAAACCTAGTGCGCAGCGCTGGATCGCGCTAGGGATCATCGGCGGCGGCGTGTTGTGTTTGGCGTTTTACAGCGTGGGGGATTTACAGCGCAGTTGGCCCGGTGATTTGCTGTTGTTGGCTTCATCTTGCCTGTGGGCGATCTACAGTGTGCTGGCAAAACGCTGGGGCAAAACCCCAAAAGAAATCACTATCAGCGTTGGTTTGTTATCAGCGCTGATTTATTTGCCTTGCTACTGGCTGCTGCTGCCCAAAGGCATACACCACGCCGCGTGGAGCGCCATTCTTGTGCAAGCGTTTTTTCAAGGCGTGCTGGTTGTTGTGGTCGCCATGCTGACGTTTATGCAGGCGATGGAACAATTAGGGCCCACGCGCCTCGGCGCGGTGATGGCCACCGTGCCCGCTTTCGCCGGCATCGGTGCCGTGGTTTTTCTCGGTGAGCCTTTTTCTTGGTTGCTGGTCAGCGGTTTATTGCTAACCTGCGGCGGCGCATGGCTGGGCGCCAGAAGCTAATCCACAAAAAAACTGCATTAAAAACTCGCGCTGCTGCGCAGAGCCTCAATGCGTTTTTCTAACGGCGGGTGACTCATAAACAATTCGCCCAAAGTTTTTTTGCCGTTGATGCCGAAGGCCACTAACTGTCCATCCAAAGTGCTTTCATGAGAAGCTTTCAAACGCTCCAGCGCGGCAATCATTTTTTCTTTGCCCGCTAAACTGGCACCGCCCGCATCCGCGCGAAACTCACGCTGACGCGAGAACCACGCCACGATGGTGCTCGCCACAATGCCAAACACCATCTCCAAAACAAACACCGTCATCATGTAGGCAAACGCGCCGCGATCGCGATCGCCGATCAACTGCGCCACCACGCGCGCCAAGAAAATCACAAAGGTGTTCACCACGCCTTGAATCAGCGTCAACGTCACCATGTCGCCATTGGCAATGTGAGTGACTTCATGTCCCAGCACCGCTTCGGCTTCGTCGCGGCTCATGCTGTACAGCAGCCCCGATGACACAGCAACCAATGCGCTGTCGCGCTTCATGCCAGTAGCGAAGGCGTTGATGTCGGGCGAATCGTAAATCGCCACATCTGGCATGCCGATGCCCGCTGCCTGCGCTTGGCGCTTCACGGTTTCCACCAGCCAAGTTTCGGTGGGATTGCGCGGCTGCTCGATTACCTGCGCGCCAGTGGTGCGCAATGCCATCCACTTGGACAGCATCAAGGAGATAAACGAACCGCCCATACCAAACACAAACGCCAGCAG
>CAZHQZ010000066.1:0-8293 GCA_964534675.1 uncultured Pseudomonadales bacterium
CCGCGAACGATTTCCTTGGTATGTGCATTGAACATGTCAAAGAACTTCGCTTCGCGCGGCATGAATCGACCAAACATAAAACACCGTGGGCTGACCTCGAGGGGCGGCAAGGATACCGCTTATGGCAATGCCATGACAGTCTGTGCGACAATCCTTCGCGCAACGATAATGGCGCGTTAACTACACGCCCTTGATGCCCCAATCCCGCCGTCTTACAGCCGCATTGCGCCACAAATTCATCCATGATTGATCGCTCCCTCTCCCGTGTACTGCTCCTGCTTCTTTCTGCCTCTCTTTTGCCGCTGACGGGTTGTGAATCTGTCTCCGGTTGGTATCGCCACAAAAAAGCGGCACCGCAGAAAATTGTGCGCCAGTTGCCGCAGCCGCCTGCCAAACAGATAGACCGCGCTGTCATTGAAAAGGGCAAGCACACGCTGACGGTTTACGCCGGCAATCAAGTGGTCGCCTCTTATCGCATCGCGCTGGGTCGCGAGCCCGTGGGGGCTAAAAATTGCGAGGGCGACTACAAAACGCCGGAGGGTCGCTACAAAATCGTGGCGCAAAATCCTAACTCCCGTTTCTACCGTTCCCTGCTGCTGGACTACCCCAATGCCAACGATGTCGCTGTCGCCAGACAGAGGAACTGTAGGCCGGGCGGCAGCGTGGCCATTCACGGCCTAGAAAATGGCTTTGAGTGGGTAGGGCGCACGCATAGCTCGGTCGATTGGACCAACGGTTGCGTTGCTGTCACCAATCAGGAAATGGATCGCCTGTGGAAACTTATGCCTGTTGGCACTTCTGTTGAGATTCGTCCATGAAAATTCGCTACCCCCTCGCCGCTAGCTTTGCGTTCAGCCTGCTCGCCTCCAGCTCCTTGTATGCCACTACCTTTTCACTGCCGCAGGGCAGCGACGGCTTGATCGGCAAAGAAGTGCGCATCAATGCCGGTCGCAAAGACACTTTGATCGACATCGGTCGCCAGAACGGCTTTGGCTATGATGAGATTTCTGCGGCCAACCCTGGCGTCGATCCGTGGATGCCCGCCGATGGCTCAACCGTGATCCTGCCCCATGTCCACATCCTGCCGGACGCGCCGCACGAAGGCATCGTCATCAACACCGCTGAAATGCGTCTGTACTACTATCCTAAAGCCACAAACACCGTCGAAACCTATCCGGTAAGTATCGGCCGCACCGATTGGAACACGCCGCTGGTGACGACGCGTATCGCGCGCAAAATGGCCAATCCTGCTTGGTATCCACCGGCCTCTATCCGCAAAGAGCACCTGCAAAAAGGGGACCCGCTCCCATCCGTTGTGCCGCCTGGCCCCGACAACCCGCTAGGCAAATACGCGCTGTACTTGGGCATCCCCGGCTATCTGTTGCACGGCACGAACAATGAGTACGGCATCGGCATGCAGGTGACTCACGGTTGCATGCGTTTGTATGCACCGGATATTGAGCGACTGTTTCAAAAAGTGCCGGTGGGCACCTCGGTTCGCATTGTCAATCAACCGTATAAAGTGGGCTGGCGCGACGGCGTGCTCTATGTGGAAGTGCATTCGTTGGAAGAGGGCGCGTCCGCCCATCAACAGAGCAGCCCCACCACGCTGAACCAGTTGGTGCAGCAACAAACCAAGGAGTTTGTGGGCTACCCCGTAGACTGGCGCGCCGTTGAACAAGCGCGCACAGAAGCCACAGGACTGCCTGTTGCCGTGGGTCCCAAAGCCACTATCGCTGCGGAATAATCCAAACAGCACCCATTAAAAAACCCGCTAAACGTTTCACAACGCGTAGCGGGCTTCTCGCCAAGCTGCCAAGAGTTGCCCCTCAGCAGCCCGTCTGTGCACAAAACTTATTTGTACATAGATTTTCTGAAGGCGCGGTCGATCTTGGTGTTAGCGTCAGTAGCCAGTTGCTTAGCTTCGTCAGCAGTAGACTGAGCAGTAGCAGCAGCAGCTTTTGCTTCGTCAGCAGTTTGCTGAGCAGCAGCAGCTTCTTCACGCACTTTTTCCAAGTCGCCGTTGCTTGCGCAGCCAGCAGCCAGAACGAGAGTTGCAGCAACAACAGATGCTTTCAACAGAGTAGTTTTCATCAGAGAGACTCCATGGTTTATCAATTGATATTAAGGCAGGATCTTCATTAATCCTCCCTGCCAATGAGGACGGCGTAAGCCTAGCACAAACTTTTTTCCGCTTGTACTCCTCTGCGCAACATTTCTCTTGATAATAGAAAAGCGCGCGCTGACGTAAAGAAGCCCTGTGCTACACTGCCCCGCAACGTGAACCTACCTCTGATGCAATATATCAATGCTCGATTGGATCAAAAGCCGCATCGCAGGCGCACCAATTTCCAAATCTCAAGGCAAAAGGGGCAAAGGAAGCCGCAAGAAACCGTCGGCCACCTTGATTGCACCGCCGCAACACGGCATTCCTGAACAAAAAATAAGCAGTCACGCCTTGCAGGTTATTCGTCGCTTGCAAGAGGCTGGCTATGACGCGCACATCGTCGGCGGCGGCGTGCGCGATTTGCTCTTGGGCTTGCGCCCCAAAGATTTCGACGTAGCCACCAGTGCCACGCCCGAACAAGTGCGGCAAGTGTTCCGCCACTCACGCATCATCGGTCGCCGCTTTCGCATCGTGCATGTGTTGTTTGGGCGCGAAGTGATTGAAGTCACCACTTTTCGCGGCCATCACAGTAACGCGGCCAACGGCAAAGAAGCTATCGCGCACGACAGCGGCTTGCTACTGCGCGATAACGTCTACGGCAGTATTGAAGAAGATGCTATCCGTCGCGACTTCACCGTCAACGCGTTGTACTACGGCACCGATCATCACATTCGCGATTTCTGCAACGGCTTGCACGATATTGAAAAACGCCGCATACACATCATCGGTGATCCAGACACACGCTACCGTGAAGACCCTGTGCGCATGCTGCGCGCCGTGCGCCTTGCTGCCAAACTCGATTTTTCTATCGAAAAAAATACCGCCGCGCCCATTGCACAACTAGCACCGCTATTGCGCGATATTTCCAATGCCCGTTTGTTCGATGAAATGAGCAAATTGTTGCTGGCTGGTTATGCTGTCAAAACGTTTGCATTAATGGTGCAATACCGCTTGTTTCATGTATTGTTTCCGGGGCCTGCGCGTTATTTTGAAGCAGGAAATTACACAGATCGTCTAATTCGCCAAGCCTTAGCGAATACCGATGCGCGCATCCGCGGCGATTTGCGCGTTACGCCGGCGTTTCTTTACGCCGCGCTGCTCTGGCCGGTGTTGCAGCAAGAACAGCAGCGTGAACTGCACGAGGGATTGCATCCTCACCAAGCGCTGCAAAAGATCGCGCCCAAAATTATCGGCGAGCAAACGCGTTTGATCGGCATTCCTCGGCGCTTCACTTTGCCGATGCAGGAAATTTGGGAACTGCAATGGCAGCTCACCCGCAGGCAAGGTGGCCGCGCAGATAAATTGCTCGAACACCCGCGCTTTCGCGCCGCCTACGACTTCTTGCTGCTGCGCGAACAGGTGGGCGAGGAGCTGCAAGGACTGGGGCAGTGGTGGACGCAATACCAAAGCGCCACACCAGAAGAAAGAGAGCAACTGCGTCAAAACCTTCAGCGCGACAATACTACGCCGCGCAATAACCGCAAGCGGCGCAACCACCGCCCTCGCAGCAGCACCAAACCCACTGCACATTGACACAGCATGACCGACGCAGCAGTGGCGTATATCGGCATCGGCAGCAACTTGGCCGAGCCACTGCAACAAGTGCAACGCGCCGTTACCGCTTTACAACAGCTGCCAGCGACTCGCGTGCTGGCGGTGTCGCCTTGGTACGGCAGCCACCCTGTCGGCGGCTCTGCCGAGCAGCCGGATTACGTCAACGGCGCTGCCTGCCTGCACACCTCACTCACACCGCACGCTTTGCTGGATGCTCTGCAAGCCATCGAACAACAGCAACAGCGCGTACGCCACGAACGCTGGGGCGCACGCACGCTGGATCTCGATCTGCTGCTGTACAACAACCTTTGTATTGCTGATGAAAAATTAACCCTTCCGCATCCGCGCATGCACGAGCGCGCGTTTGTGTTAGTGCCGCTCATGGATATTGCACCGCAGCTCGCGCTTCCCAACGGGTGCAGTGTTGCGTCATTATTGCCTGCGCTATCCACCGAGGGATTGTGGCCGTTGTCACACTCTGATGTTAAAAAATGACCGAAGATCCGTTTGATAATCTGCACTTTGATTTTGAAGGTCGCACGCTGCCGCGCTTTGTGGCGGTGGAGGGCAATATCGGCGTGGGAAAAACCACGCTCGTCAAGCGCCTCGCCAGCACGTTCAATTACCAAACATTGTTGGAAGCCGCGGAAGAAAATCCATTTCTTGAACGCTTCTATCAAGATCGCCGCCGCAATGCGCTGCCGACACAGTTGCATTTTCTGTTTCAGCGCAGCCAGCAGTTCAAAGCATTGCGGCAAGACGATATGTTTTCACCGCTGCGCGTTGCCGATTTTCTGTTGGAAAAAGATCCGCTGTTTGCGCGCGTCACGCTCGGTGACGACGAATACAGTCTCTATAGAAAAGTGTATGACCAACTGATCCACGAAGTGCCAAAACCGGATTTAGTGGTGTATTTGCAAGCACCGATTGATGTATTGATGAAGCGCGTCAAGCAGCGCGGCATCGCTGCCGAGCAGCGCATCGACCAAGATTATTTGCAGCAGTTGAATGAAGCCTACACGCAATTTTTTCACTACTACAACGACGCGCCGCTGTTGATTGTGAACGCGGCAGAAATTGATTTGGTAAATAATCCACAACATTACCGCACGCTGGTGGAATACATGCTGACCATTCGCAACGGTCGCCACTACTACAACCCGTCCACACTTTGAATTTGATTGAGTCGCATTGATGAGAACTGTCACCGTCAATACTTTGCAAACGCTGAAACAAGATGGCGAAAAATTTGCCGTGCTTGCCGCTTACGATGCCACGTTTGCACATTTCATCAGCGAAGCCGAAGTGGAAGTGATTTTGGTGGGCGATTCACTGGGCATGGTGGTGCAAGGTCACGACACCACGCTGCCCGTGACGGTGGAGCAAATCGCCTATCACACCGCCGCTGTTAAGCGCGGCGCGAAACGTTCGCTCATCATGTCGGATATGCCGTTCATGAGTTACAGCGATACCAACACCGCACTACTCAATGCCACAACGCTGATGCAAGCCGGCGCGCAGATGGTAAAGATGGAAGGCGGGGAATGGTTGGCGGATACGTTTTTTCGCATGTCGCAGCACGGCATTCCCACTTGCGCGCACCTCGGTTTAACGCCGCAGTCCGTCAATAAATTTGGCGGCTACCGTGTGCAAGGGCGCGACACCGATCAAGCACAACAAATACTCAGCGACGCAAAAATATTAGAACAAGCCGGCGCAGATTTATTGGTCTTGGAGTGCGTGCCTACGCCGTTGGCCACAGAAATAACACACGCATTACATATTCCTGTCATTGGCATTGGCGCAGGTCCGCACACCGATGCACAAGTGTTGGTGCTGTATGACATGCTCGGCCTCACACCGAGCCGCGCACCGAAGTTTACGAAAAACTTTTTACTCGATCACGAAGACATACCCGCCGCTCTGCGCGCGTATGTTGAGGAAGTGAAATGCGGCAGCTTTCCTGCCGATGAACACAGCTTTCGCTAGGATGAACTTATGCAACGTCGCGGCATTCTCTACACCGTTTTTGCACCCTCTGGCGCCGGCAAAACCAGCTTGGTCAAAGCGCTGTTGGATCAACGTCCCGAACTGACGGTGTCGATTTCTCACACCACGCGCGCACAGCGCCCTGGCGAAGTGGACGGTGTGAATTACCATTTTGTCGATCGTGAAACATTCGCTGGCATGATTGAACGCGGTGAGTTTCTGGAACAGGCCGAAGTGTTCGGCAATTTGTATGGCACGTCGCAACAATGGGTAGAGCAAACACTGCTCAGTGGGCGTGATGTGATTCTGGAAATCGACTGGCAGGGCGCGCAGCAAATTCGCCGCTTGATGCCCGACAACATCAGCATCTTTATTCTGCCGCCTTCACTGGAGACGCTGCTGCAGCGCCTCAACGCTCGCGGGCAGGATGATGAGGCGGTGATCCAGCGCCGCATGGCGCAAGCGCGCGATGAACTTAGCCACTACACCGAAGCCGATTTCTTAGTGGTGAATGACCAGTTCGACAAAGCCCTCGCCGATCTCGTCGCCATTGTGCGTGCGCAGCCGCTGCGACTCAGCGACCAGATCAACCATTTGCAGCCGTTGTTGCAGCAGTTGCTCGGAAGCAATGATTTGGCATAGTTTTTCGGGCAGTTGGATAAGAGAGAGCCGCTCTGCTGCAACACATAACTTTTGAGCTAAGCAATCTCTCCAATATGTCTCTTAACATCCATGTACTCAGATGCTTACTTTTTCAAAATCACCGATGAGCCGTGACCGAACAAACCTTGATTGGCGGTGATGCCGACTTTGGCGTTCGGTACTTGGCGCTCGCCAGCTTGACCGCGCAACTGCCAAGTGAGTTCACACACTTGTGCAAGAGCTTGCGCGGGAACTGCTTCACCAAAGCAGGCCAGACCGCCGGATGGATTGACGGGCAAGCGACCACCGAGTTTGGTCACGCCATCGCGCACCAATTTTGCCGCGTCGCCGCGTGCGCAGAGTTGCAAATCTTCGTACCAATCCAACTCCAGCGCAGTCGATAAATCATAGACTTCTGCCACCGACACATCTTCAGGACCAATACCCGCTTCGGCGTAGGCTTTTTTCGGCAGCGCCGCGCGGAACGAATGCGCTTCCATCGCCACGGCAGAATCGGTGGCGAGGTCCGGCATTTCAATCACGGCAGAGGCAAAAGTCGGTGTGACGGTAGAAATTGCGGCAACTTTTACCGCATCTGCGCGCCCAATTTTTTTCGCGTAGGCAGCAGAGCACACAATCAGTGCTGCTGCGCCATCCGAAGTCGCGCACACATCCATCAAGCGCAGAGGATCTGCCACCATTGCTGAAGCAGCCACATCTTCCGCCGTAAATTTTTTCCTGTAACGCGCATACGGATTGGTAAAACCGTGTTCCGCATTTTTGACTTTCACACTGGCGAAATCCGCCAAAGTATCGCCGTAGATTTCCATGCGGCGACGCGCATACAAAGCAAAATAACTCGGGTTGGTGATGCCCAAACGAAAACGCACCCAATCCGGATCTTCTGGTCGTTCACCCGGCGCCGGTTTCAAAAAACCTTTCGGCGTAGTGTCAGAACCAATCACCAGTGCGACATCGCACTGACCGGACAAAATTTTTGTGCGCGCCGCTGCTAAGGCTTGAGAACCGGAAGCACACGCTGCGTAAGAAGTATTTACTTCTGCGCCCTGCCAACCGAGTGCCTGCGCAAAAGTCGCGCCGGCAACATAGCCCGGATATCCGCAACGCATGGTCGCCGCGCCGGAAACAAATTGCACATCGCGCCAATGGATTCCCGCATCTTTTAGTGCGGCACGCGCTGCGACCACACCGTATTCCACAAAGTTTTTGCCCCATTTTCCCCACGGATGCATGCCGACGCCGAGGATTGCAATTTCATTACTCATCATCAATTCCTCAAGCTACAGGTTTCCACTTCCAGGTCAATTTGGTGGACTGTTCATCTTCAAACAATTTTTCCAACACCAACTCCACGCTCATGCCTGCTTTTAGCTGTGACACTTCCACGCCCGCTACGGCTTGACCGAGCACAATCATTTTTTCCTTTTCCAATTCCACCGCGATAATGGTGTACGGCACATACGGGTCTGGCGACACATACGGCTCTGGCGGTTGATAACAGGCGTTGGTGAATGACCAAATTTTTCCGGTGCGCGACAACTGCACTTCATCAAAACTTTCACTGTCACAATCCGGATTTTTGCAAAACACGGTTTGCTTGGGAAAATAATAAGTGCTGCAGCTTTTGCACTGCGTGCCAATTAAATGCGGTTTTTCTGTATCCAGCGTAAACCAGCCTTCGAGTACGGGAGCTGTCGGTTTAGTCATGGCATCACCATAGTTGCGAATTGTTATTGATGCGTGGGGATATTGCAGCAACCGTGCGCAGCAGGGATGCTGCGCACGAGTCTACAGGGATGTATTCACGACGTGTTGCGTAAATATTCCCGTGCATCAATTGGTTTATCCCAGTGCGGTTGCGCGAATATTGTGCGGATCCAATTTTTCCAGCAGCGCCAGTTGTTCCGCCGTGGGTTCAGC
>CAZHQZ010000067.1:0-7818 GCA_964534675.1 uncultured Pseudomonadales bacterium
GATGAATTATTGGGAAAAATTTTTGGCAGTTTTTGTATCGGCAAATAATCTGTATCAGAAAATAAAAAGGAGAAAACCATGAAAAAAAGTGCATTGGGTGGATTGATTTTTTTTGCAGTGGCGTATGTGTTTGCTCTACCCTACATCACGCTCTATCACATTAAGCAGGCGGTGGATGAACGCGACAGCACAGCATTGTCTGAACACATTGATTTTCCCAGTGTGCGCCAAAATCTTAAAGACCAGCTCAACGCGATGTTGATGGGAAAAATGCACAGTGATGATATGAAAAACAATCCGTTTGCCGCTTTGGGTATGGCGTTGGCGGGACCCGTGGTCGACAAAATGGTAGAAGCCTATGTCACACCTGCCGGCGTGGAGCAGTTGTTGGCAGGTGAAAAACCCAGCCTCAAAAATGCCAAAAAAATAAAACAGGCCGCGGACAATGTCGACAACACTGCCGCGCAGGAACCTGCAACAGAAAAACCCCTTGCGGATGTGGCAATGGGCTATAAATCGACCAACCGTTTTGAAGTGGAAGACAAAAAGAAAGGCACGCGCGTGGTGTTGCGTCGCCAAGGGCTGACGTGGCGTGTGACGGAAATCTTTTTCCCCGAGTTGCAGGGCGAGCCCTCGGCGCAATAGCGTAGCGGAAAATACACCTTGCCTGAACCGTGTAGGAGTCTGGTAGTCTGTGACGACGTAGAGCCAATAACAAAACACCGCCCAGGGGGTTGCTATGTTGTCGATGATGGACGATTACCCACTCCACCAGACTGCCGATGTAATCCGGTTTACGCAAAATTCTGATCGCAATTTTTACGATCGCTATTACTTCAATCTGTTTAATCCGCAAGAACAATTGTTTGTGGTGTTCGGATTGGGACAGTATCCCAATCTCGGCACGCAGGATGCTTTTCTGTTGGTGCGCCACGGCGACAAACACCATGTGTTGCGCGCTTCGCGCGAGCTGGGTGATCGCGCCGATATTTCTGTGGGGCCCATGCGCATAGAAGTGCTGGAAGGTTTGCAGCGTTTGCGTGTGGTTGTTGACGACAATGAATGGGGCATCACACTCGATGCCGTGTTTAACGGTGAACACCAACCGTTTTTAGAGCCGCGCCATTTCATCCGCCGCAAAGGGCGCGTGTTGTTTGACACCATGCGCTTTGCACAACTGGGTCGTTGGCAGGGGCGGCTCAAAGTAAAAGATCAGTCTTTTGACATTGCGCCAGAGCAGTGGGTTGGCAGCCGCGATCGTTCTTGGGGAGTGCGCCCTGTGGGCGAACCGGAGCCGCAGGGTATACACACCGGCACGCCGTCGATGGAGGGCATGTGGAATTATTTTCCCGTGTTGTTTGATGATTTTGTGCTGCTGTACATCGTCAATGAAACCGATAACGGGCAGCGCACCATCGAAGAGGCGATGCGTATTTGGAAGGATCCCGCGCGCGAGCCGGAGTGGTTGGGCAGTCCGCAGCACGCGCATGTGTTCGAACACGCGCAGCCGTTCAAATGCCACATCAAAGAAGGTGTGGTGCGTTTTCCTGAGGCGCCCGGCGGCGCGCTGGAGCTGCGCGGTCAACCCCTGCTGCAAACCTATCTCACGGCGGGCACAGGCTACGGCCTAGAGCCGGATTGGCGACACGGCATGTACCAAGGCGCGCTGAAAGTGCAGGGCTTTACTTGGGATGCCGTGACCGACGACGACAAAATGTGGGGCTTGGTAGAAACACCGGCACGCTTCACTTTAAACGGGCAAGTGGGCTACGGCATGATGGAGTTTGGGTTTTTCAGCCACCACCAGCGTTACACCTGAAACGGAGAACAGCATGAGCGAACCGAGCAGTGCAGAGCAGCTCAAAGGAGCTGGCAGAGATCACACGGTGTTGCGCGCCCGTTTGCTGCGCTGGTTGGAGCAGCGGCTGGCGTTGCAGAGTGTAGAGCTGTCGGAGCTGGCTGCGCCCTCTAGCAATGGCATGTCCAGCGAAACACTGCTGTTTGAGGTCAGTTGGCAAGAGGGCGGTCAGCACCGCCAGCAGCGTTGCGTGGCGCGCTTACCGCCAGAAGCGGCAGCACTGCCGGTCTTTCCCAGCTACGACATGGACAAGCAGTTCCTAGTGATGCAGTTGGTGGGCGCGCGCAGCAGTGCGCCGGTGCCTCGCGTGTTGTGGAGCGAAACGGACGAGGCTTGGCTGGGGGCGCCGTTTTTTGTAATGGAGCGCCTCGACGGCGACGTGCCGCCGGATGTCATGCCCTATCCCTTCGGCTCGTGGTTGGCCGATGCCAGCGCAGAACAGCAGCGGCAGTTGCAAGAGCGTTCACTGGCGGTGCTGGCCGCTATCCACAGCGTGAATACCACGCCAGCGGAGCGCGATTTTTTGCAATTTAAGTGTGCGGGAGCATCAGCCCTGCGCCGTCATGTGGCAGCGCAGCGCGCGTATTACGCATGGGTGGCACAAGAAGAGCGCTCTCCGTTGATAGAGCGCTGTTTCGCGTGGTTGGAAACACATTGGCCTGCGCGTGAAAGTGAAGAAGTTATCAGTTGGGGTGACAGCCGCATCGGCAATATTTTGTACCGCGATTTTGTGCCGGTGGCGGTACTGGATTGGGAGATGGCGGGCGTAGCGCCGCGCGAAGTCGATTTGGGTTGGATGATTTTCCTGCACCACTTTTTTCAAGATTTTGCCGCGCTGATGAATATGGCGGGCATGCCATCGTTCATGCGCTTAAACGATGTGGTGAAGCATTACGCGCAGTTGACGGGCTATCAGCCGCAAGACATGGCGTTCTACACTTTTTATGCCGCGCTGCGCCACGCGATTGTGATGTTTCGCATTGGCAAGCGCACGGTGTTGGCGGGGCAGGCGGCAGCGCCCGCGCATCCCGATGACATGATTTATCACAAGGATGCGCTAGGGGCGATGATGAACGGCAGTTACTGGAACGAAAGCCGCGCAGGCTGAACGATCAACCCGCTTGCGCGAACTGCACCACCTGCGGCTGTGTAGGATTGCGGAACTCCGCCAGCAGTTGCTGTTCTTTCACGCGCACACGCTCTACATGCTGATCTTTCACCACATCGTAGCCGCGAATTTCTTCCGGCAATTTGGCGATTTTCACCGCCGTGGCGAAATTGTCCGTATTCAAGTTGGGTAACAGCACCTCATTGATTAACTGCTCGTAATGCGTAATCAACTCGCGTTCCATTTTGCGGTGCGGGAAGTAGCCAAAAATATCGAAAGGCGTGCCGCGCAAAAATTTGAATTTCGCCAGCACTTCAAACGCTTTGAACATGCCAGAGCCGAACGTGGTTTTTTTATAGCGGCCGGTGAGTCGGTCGCGGCGCGACAACAGAGGCGGCGCGAGATGCACTTCCAATTCAAAGTCGCCTTCAAATTGTTTTTCCAAGTTTTTGCGGAACTCGCCACTGGTGTACAAGCGCGCCACTTCGTACTCGTCTTTGTAAGACAGCAATTTTGAGTAGTAAGTCGCTACCGCGCGGGCGAGGTCTTCACTGCCAAATTTTTCTTTTTCGACAGCCGCTACTTTTTCTACCAGCGCCTTGTATTTTTCTGCCAACGCCGCGTTCTGGAAGCTGGTGAGGTGTTCCATGCGATGCGCGATCAATTCTGGCAGCGTTTTTGGTTTCACATCCAGTTCGCGCATCATTTGTGGGCGCGCCGCTTCCAGCACTTTTTCCATGTCATGTGCCGCCATGCGACCCCACTGGAAAGTGCGCTTGTTCATTTCCACCGATACGCCATTCATTTCGATGGCTTTCATAATGGCTTCCAGCGACAGCGGAATAAAACCTTTCTGCCAAGCAAAGCCCACTTGGAACAAGTTGGATGCAATCGCATCGCCAAACAAAGCCGTTGCTAACTGTGTGGCAGGGATCACAAACGTATTTTCCACGCCGGCATTTTTTTGCAATGCTTTTTCCATGGTGGAGCTGGATAAATCCAAGTTTGGATTGGCGGCAAATTCGCTGGTGGGCGCGACAAAACTGTTAACTACCAAATGGGTGCGGCCGTTCTGAATTTTCGACACCGCTTCCATGCCGGCGGTAACAACAATATCGCAGCCGAGTATTAAATCTGCGCGCTGCGTAGCAATGCGTACGGCGTGCAAATCTTCCGGTGTTTTGCCGATGCGGATATGGCTAGTGACGGGGCCGTTTTTCTGCGACAGGCCCACCACATCCAAACAGGACACGCCTTTGTTTTCCAGATGCGAAGCCATACCCAACAGCGCGCCAATGGTTACCACGCCAGTACCGCCAATGCCAGTGACGAGAATGTTAGATGGCTGCGACAAATCCGGCAGCGTGGGCAGAGGAATATGTGCAAACAATTCCGCTTCCATTTGTGCAGTGGCTGAGCCTTTTTTCATTTTGCGCGGCTGACCGTGATGCACGGTGACGAAGCTCGGACACATACCTTTCGGGCAGGAAAAATCTTTGTTGCACGAGGATTGGTTGATGCGACGCTTACGACCAAATTCGGTTTCCACGGGTTCAATGGCGATGCAGTTGGATTGCACCGAGCAATCGCCACAGCCTTCGCACACCAATTCGTTGATGAAAATTCTTTTATCGGGATCAGGAAATTTGCCGCGTTTGCGTAAGCGACGTTTTTCCGTGGCGCAAGTTTGGTCGTAAATAATCACGGTGGTGCCGGGGATTTCACGCAGCTCACGCTGCACGGCATCGAGATCGTCGCGGTGATAAAACTCGGTATGCGGCGGGAATTTACTCTTGTCATGTTTTTCGATGTCGTCAGATACGATCACCACTTTTTTTGCACCTTCCGATGTCACTTGGTGTGCAACTTCAGGGGCGGTGATTTCACCTTCCAGATGCGAACCTTCGATCGGCTGCCCGCCCGTCATGGCAATCGCACCATTCAACAAAATTTTGAAAGTGATGTTGACGTTTGCTGCTACGGTGGCGCGAATCGCAAGCAAGCCGGAGTGGAAATAAGTGCCGTCGCCGAGGTTTTGGAAAATGTGATTGGTGTTGGTGAATGGCGCTTGACCGATCCACGGCGCACCTTCGCCACCCATCTGGAATAGCGATTTGGTTTTGCGCTCCGGCAACCACACCGCCATGCCGTGACAGCCGATGCCGCCCATCGCAATCGAACCTTCCGGCACATTGGTGGAGGTGTTGTGCGGGCAGCCCGAACAAAAGCTTGGCAAGCGAATTAAGTTAGTGGCACCGCTGGCGGCGATTACGCCGCAGGCATTTGGTTTCAAATAGTTTTCAATTTGTTCATCAGCTACGCGTTTTAGCAGACGGTCGCCGATAATTCTGGCTACGGTAGCGGCATCCAATTCACCTTCGGATGGCACTAGCGGAGTGCCGACTTCATCAAACTTGCCCACCAAAACCGGACGCTTTTCTGCGGGCAGGTTGAACAAAATTTTAGCGATTTGATCTTCCATGAACGCGCGTTTTTCTTCGATCACTAGCAGCTCATCACAGCCATCCGCGAAGGCGCGCAAGCCCTCCGGCTCCATCGGCCAAGTCATTGCTACTTTGTAAATGGCGATGCCGAGTTGTTCGGCGCGCGCTTCATCCACGCCCAGTTCTTCCAGTGCATCGCGCACATCAAGATACGATTTACCGGTGGTGACAATACCAATTTTTTTGTTCTTGCCGCCCATCACCACTTTGTCGAGTTGGTTGGCGCGTGCAAACGCTTGTGCCGCGAGCAAACGCTGCTGAAACTGACGCTTTTCTGCCATCAGCGGCATCACGCCAAACGCGCTGCTCAGTGAGCCGGGTTCAACAGTAAAATCTTCAGGAGTTTTAATTTCTACGCGATGTGGATCAACGTAAACCGATGCAGAAGATTCCACAGTGTCGGTCACGCAAATAAAACCAATCCAGCAGCCGGAATAGCGCGACATAGCAAAGCCGTACAAACCAAAATCCAAGTAATCCTGCACAGTGGCGGGATTCAATACCGGCATAGAAAAATGCAAAAACGCGTGTTCGGATTGATGCGCAATCGTGGAGGATTTTGCGCCGTGATCGTCGCCCGCCAAACACAATACGCCGCCGTGTTGTGAAGAGCCGGAGTAGGAGCCGTGTTTGATGGCATCGCCCGAGCGATCCACGCCCGGTCCTTTGCCGTACCAGATGCCGAACACGCCGTCGTATTTTGCACCGTCGATCAAGTTCACTTGCTGCGAACCCCACACAGACGTGGCGGCCAAATCTTCGTTCACACCCGGTTCAAAATGGATGTGATGGGCTTCCAAATGTCTTTTTGCGTTCCACAATTGCAAATCGTAAATGCCCAGTGGACTGCCGCGATAACCGGAAATAAAACCAGCAGTGTTCAAGCCCGCTTTCTCATCGCGCAGACGCTGAATAATGGGCAGGCGCACCAAGGCTTGCGAGCCCGTGATGAAAATGCGACCGGATTCGAGGGTGTACTTATCGTCGAGGGAAACGTCTTGCATGAGCAGTCTCAGGGCGGGAAAAACAAGGAGTGAAATTGTAGCCGTATATTGTGGCGGTGGGGCTGGTTATCAACCCGTGTGTGTGAAGGCTTATTTATGCCAAACCTCATTTAAAGACCGATTAAAAGACCTATAATCAAGGCTAGAAAATATGAGGATTGCCCATGAGCACACGCATTTTGACCGAAGTTGCCACGAGTATAACGGAGCTGAAAGCTAACCCGATGAAGGCGGTGGCCAGCGGCCACGGGCTTCCAGTCGCCGTGCTGAACCGGAACGCACCCGCTTTTTACTGCGTGCCGGCAGATGCTTACGAGCAACTGATGGACAAGCTGGAAGACATGGAATTATTGGCTATTGCGAAAGAAAGGGAGAATGACCCTGCAGTCAAGGTAAGCCTGAATGACCTATAAGTTGGCGTTTAAAAAACAGGCATTGAAAGAATGGAAAAAACTTGGTGCGGAGATACAAGCACAGTTCAAGACGAAGCTGGCGGAGCGTTTGCTTGAACCCCATGTGCCCAGTGCAAAAATTAGTGGTGGAAATAATTTGTACAAAATTAAATTACGCCAAGCTGGATATCGGCTTGTGTACCAAGTAAACAATGACGTTGTGACCGTGACGGTTTTGGCCGTTGGCAAACGCGATAAAAGCGGTGTTTATATTGCTGCTCTCAGCAGGCTTTGACAGGCATAACGCGAACCAAGGGACAAACGCAAGCAGCGGCCTTTTGGCAGATTCATCGTGGATTTTTACTGCGCAGAACTGAAACTCGTGATTGAAGTGGATGGCGATAGCTTCTTCACAGAACAGTCACTGGTTTACGACGATGAGCGCACACAATATTTGGAGAGCCTTGGCTGACAGGTGATTCGTTTTACCAATGCCGAAATGATGAAAGACATTGATTCTGTTGCGCGACAAATTGAAAAAGTAATTGCTTGCCGTGCCGCTGCAATGCCTCCCCTGCGAAGTAGGGGAGGTGGCGCGTAGCGCCGGAGGGGTCAGGTTTTGATTTCGAATGAATGACCCCCTCGCCCCTGCGAGGCACTCCCCCTACTTCGCAGGGGGAGCAAAAACCGCTCCTAACCAAGCAACCTACAGCGCCCAAAATTCGCACAGTTTTAATATTTTTTCTTTTGCTCGTAACAACACGTACTACTCCGACTGCTGTTCTGCGCGCAACAACTCCACCGCACGCTGCTCGTTGGCGAACGCTTCTTCCAGTGACACCGCAGCGCCGTAGTGCAGGGCGCGCTTGGCGTACTTCTGTGTGACAGCGCTGCATTCGGCGCACTGCAGAGCCAGCTCGCGCGCCTTGGCCATCAACTTATCCGCAGGCAC
>CAZHQZ010000068.1:0-1293 GCA_964534675.1 uncultured Pseudomonadales bacterium
GAAGGCAAACTGACTTTACCGCTCATTTACACACTGCAATTTGGCGAAGCGGCTGATGTGCAATGTATCCGCGATGCCATCGCGCACAAAAACACGGAACATTTGTCGCGCATTATTCAAATCGTGCAAAACAACGGCGCGCTACAGTACGCCGAACAAGCCGCGCTGCGCGAAGTGGAATCTGCACTCGGCTGTTTACACACGCTGCCCGCTTCTCACTACCGCGATGAACTCAGTGCGCTGGCACACTTCGCCATCAAACGTCGCACTTGACGTAACATAAGCAGGGAACACCCTCTGGCATCAGGCATTCAAGGAGCCTACTGTGACTGCACCCACACTTGCACAACGCTTTGCCTGCTGGCCCGATTTACAAACACACCACCAACGCCTGCAATCACAAACGCTGCTGCAATTGTTTGACAACAATCCCGATCGCACCACGCAACACACGATCGAAGCCGCTGGTTTGCGTTTAGATTATTCCAAAAACTTTATCGACGGCGCGCTCATTCACTCATTGATGCAGTTGGCGAAACAAGCCAATCTTCCGCACGCCATCACACAATTATTAACAGGCGGCATGGTGAACAATACCGAGCAGCGTCCCGCCATGCACACAGCTCTGCGCTCACCCACACCCGCCATCGAAGCGGAAGCCATTCAACAGACTTTTGCAAAAATGGAAACGCTGATAAGCGATATTCACGGCGGCAAATGGCGCGGCTACAGCGATGAAACCATCACCGATGTGGTGAATATTGGCATCGGCGGCTCTGACCTCGGCCCGCAAATGGCAACGCACGCCCTAAAACCTTTTCACACAGGGCATGTGCGTGTGCATTTTGTTTCCAATGTTGATCCATCTTGCTTGCAAGATTTACTGCAACACTTAGCACCGGCGCGCACCTTGTTTATCGTCGCATCAAAATCTTTCACTACTTTAGAGACGCTGCAAAACGCGGAAGCCGCACGCCGCTGGTTGCTCGCCGCAGCACCCAATGATCAAGCCACCGCGCGCCATTTTGTTGCGGTTTCCAGCGCAGTAAAAAAAGCAGCGGATTTCGGTATTGATGCCAATAATATTCTGCCAATGTGGGACTGGGTGGGCGGTCGCTATTCGCTGTGGTCGGCCATCGGTTTGCCGATTGCACTCGCTGTCGGCATGCCACACTTTCGCGCCATGCTCAGCGGCGCGCACGCGATGGATGAGCATTTTCAACAAGCACATCTCGCACACAATATGCCGGTGATGCTGGGTTTACTCGGTTTTTGGTATCGCCATTTTTGGCA